>JAFAHP010000732.1 GCA_019237175.1 Alphaproteobacteria bacterium | reverse complement strand
CAAAACTGGTATGATAGCGCTCAATCCAACCGATCGGAGCTGCCCTGTGAGGAAGGCAAAGTGGTAGACAGCCCGGCGGTCGAACGCAAGCTCGCCGCCATCTTTGCCGCGGACGTCGCCGACTACAGCCGGCTGATGGGCGCCGACGAAGTCGGCACATTGCGCCGGCTGCAGGCTTACCGCGTGATCCTCGATGAGTTGATCGCGGTCCATCGCGGCCGCATCTTCAACACGGCCGGCGACAGTGTCGTCGCCGATTTCGCCAGCGCCGTCGACGCCGTCGAATGCGCGCTCGCGGTGCAGCAGGCGATCGCGCGGGAGAACGCAACCCGGCCTCCCGAACAGCAAATGTGGTTTCGCATCGGGGTTCATGTCGGGGACGTGATCATCGAGGGCTCGAACCTTTACGGCGACACGGTCAATATCGCCGCGCGGCTCGAAGCGCTGGCCGAGCCCGGCGGCGTATGCCTGTCGGGTGCGGTACGCGACCAGATCGGCACTCGACTGCCGGTTTCGTTTACGCCGCTGGGTGAGCAGCGGGTCAAAAACATCGCCGAGCCGGTGCGCACCTTTAAGCTTGACGGGAGCGCAAGCGGGCGGCCGATGCGGGCAAGCGGGGCTCGCCGTAGGCAAAAGGCCGCGCTGATCTACGGCCTCGTCGCCGGGGCAGCGCTGGCGCTGGCGCTGATGGTTGCGGGTACGGTGTGGTGGCTGCATGCGGGCGGGCCCGCCGCCGTAAGCGAGTGGAGTTATTCGGCGCCGCGGCTGTCGATGGTCGTGTTGCCATTCACCAATCTTAGCAACGATCCGCAACAGGAATATTTTGCCGACGGTATCACCGAGGACCTGATCACCGATCTGTCGCGGATTGAAGGCAGCACCGTGATCGCCCGCAACACTGCTTTCACCTACAAAGGCAAGGGGGTCGATTCGCGGCGGATCGGCCGAGAACTTGACGTCCGCTATGTTGTCGAAGGCAGCGTGCAGCGTTCAGGCAAGGAAGTGAGAATAAACGCCCAACTGGTCGATGCAGCCACCGGCGCCCAGCTGTGGGCAGAACGGTTCGACCGCGATTTCGGCGATCTGTTTGCGCTCGAGAACAATATCACCGCCCGTATCGCCCGCGCGCTGCAGTCGCAACTCGCGATTGCAGAGGCCCGCCGCCCGACCGACCACCCCGATGCGCTCGATTACATCCTGCGCGGGCGCGCCGTCCTGACCAGGCCGATCTCAAAAGAAAATACCAAACAGGCGCAGGTGCTGTTCGCAAAGGCATTGGCGCTCGACCCGCAATCCGCCGAGGCAGCGGCCTGGCTGGCGGCCACGTTGATGTTCGGTGTCACCGACGAGCTCAGCGATGCACCGGACGAGGATCTGCACCGCGCGGAGAGCCTAGTGGTACAAGCTCTAGCCTTTTCCCCGAACAATGCCCTCGCACATTACGTAAAGGGGCAAGTTCTGTTCGCGCAGTCGCGCTGTGGTGAGGCCATTCCCGAATACGAGACGGCCATCGCGCTCGACCACAGCCGCGCTCCGGCCTATGCCCGGCTGGGCTGGTGCAAATTTCTGACCGGCGCTGTCGACCAGGCGATCCCCTATTTCGAGGAGGCCATTCACCTTGGTCCGCACGAGCCCAGCATCGCCCCTTGGTATGGAAGGATGGGGGCGATCTATCTACTTCAATCCCATGTCGATGAGGCGATCGGCTGGCTGGAAAAGGCAAACAGCGAAAATCCCCGGCTGGCGTATGTCCATGCCTATCTGGCGGCCGGGTATGCGCTGAAAGGAGATCTCCAACGCGCGCATACCGAACTGGTTCAGGCTCAGAGCCTGAACAAGCTTTACTCCAGCCTCGCGAGCGTCAGAAAATCGGCTTGGTACGACGATCCCAAGATCCGCGCCTTAGCCGAGGCCAATTATTTTCCGGCGCTGCTTCGCGCCGGATTGCCCGAAGGCGGCGCGTCCTAGCCTGCTACGGGCAGAACCCGCGACTGATCTGGCGCGTTTGCGGCAAGC
>JAFAHP010000616.1 GCA_019237175.1 Alphaproteobacteria bacterium | reverse complement strand
CCATCCGACCGAGTAGATCGAGCGCTCGCCGTCCTTGACCATGGGTGACCAGCCAGCGCGGCGACTCGGGCAGCGCGAAGCTCAGGCCAAACACGACCAGGCCGCCGAGGCCGATTGCCACCCAGATCCCACGCCAGCCGATCGTGTCTCGAAAGCTGAGAGCGAACAGAGTGCCGAGCGGCCAGACGCAGGCGCCGCCGATGAACTGCATGAAGGCGGTCGCCCGTCCGCGCATGCGCTTTGGGGCGTATTCGGCGACATAGGAAAAGCACGTTGGAGAGGCGGCGCCGAGCCCAATTCCTGCGATCAAGCGACCGAAGGCGAGCCACAGGGGGTTCGGCGCCAGGGCGGCCGCAATCGTCGCCAGGCTGTAGAGCAGCACGCTCAGCTGATAGATCCGTTTGCGCCCCAAACGGTCGGTAAACTCGCCCTGGCCAATCGCACCGGTGAAGAGGCCGATGATCTGGGCAGTCCCGACCGTCCCGATCTGGGCGGGCGTGGCGAAATTCGACCGCACCATGTCGGGCACCAGCGAGCCCAGGATGATGAAATCGATGACGTCGAAGAACAAGCCGGCGGTGACGATCGCAAAGACCCGCCGGTGGATCCGACCGATCTCAGCATCGTCGAGCGTCGAATCGACGTAGGCGACAATCGATTGCGCCACCACTGTCCCCCAGACTGAGCGGAGTTTCAGTATTGCCGCTTCCATGACGGACCCGGAGGGCGCGGAACCAGTGTTCTCCTCCGCGCGCTCCGTGGCCTCTGTAGCGACTGTTACTTCACTGCTGAGAAACTAGTCGGCTGCAGGATGCTATTCTCTACTCTTGCGACGATGGCGCCGTTCTTCTCGGTCTCGGCCCGCTTGGTGTGCCATTCGGGGTCGGCCTGGAAAGCGTTCCATTTCTTCTCGCGGTCGGCGAGCGAGTCCCATTTCAGCAAATAATAGAGCGCCTGATTCGAATCGCCGATCGCGGTGGTCCAGAAGCCGGCTTGCTCAATACCGTGCCGCTTCCAGATCCCCAAGGTGATGGTGTCAAAGCGCTTCAGCAAATCCGGCAGGCGCCCTGGTACGCAGTGATAGATGCGCAGTTCATAGAGCATCTTGACTCCTCCTTTATTTCATTGACGAAAAGCTGGTCGGCTGCAGGATCGTATTGGTGATCGACGCGACGATCTGACCGTTCTTTTCAGTCTCAGCGCGGCCGGCGATCCATTCGGGATCGGCCTGAAACCCCGCGAAGCGCTTTGCCCGATCATCGAGCGATTCCCATTTGAGCATGTAGGTAAGATCCTGGTTCGACGGCCCGATAGCCGTCGTCCAGAACCCGGCCTGCTGGATGCCGTGCTTTTTCCACAGCGGTAGGGTGAGCGTTTCGAAGCGCTTGATCAGATCAGGCAAGCGCCCGGGAACGCAGTGGTATACGCGCAGTTCGTAGATCATCTCATTTCCTCCTCTCAGATGAACCCACAACAACGGGCACCCCCGCGCAAGCGGGGTCCAGAGCAGCCGCTTTCAATATTTGGACCTCTGGATTCCTGCTTTCGCAGGAATGACGAATGACTCACCGATGCCTCCAACATTTCTGTCGCTCACCCGAGTCGCGCCTCGACCCAGGCGGCGGTGTCGAGTAATGCCTCGTCGCCGAAGCGCTGACCGACCAGCTGGACGCCGAGCGGCAGCCCTTTGCGCCCGGTGCCTGCAGGCAACGTCACGCACGGCGTCCAAGCAAGGGTCCAGATCGCATTGAAGCGCGCGTCGCCGGTCGAGCCGAGCCCTTCCGGCGCTTCGCCGACTGCACTCGGCGCCAGCAATACGTCGAACTCGTCGAACAAATTGTCGAGATTGCGCCGAAACGCCTCCGCCGCCTCAATCGCCTCGACATATGCCGATAGCGGCAATGCGCGGCCGGGGGTCAGCAAGCCGTCGCGCAATGCGGCACTCAGCTGGTCGCCGTGCGCCTCATATTCGTAGGCGTAATTGCGCGCCGCCTCGAATTCGAAGATCCGGCGATGGTGGTCGAGAATATCGGCTGGGGTCAGCGCGACATCCCGCACTGCGGCTCCGGCCGCCGAAAGCCGCGTGGCTATCCGCTCGAGCAGCGCCTGGGTATCGCCGTCGGCGTGATCCCATGCGGGCGTGCGGCAAAAGCCGACGCGCGGCGCGCCGGATGAACGGTCGACCCATTGCAGGTCCTGAGCCAGCAGCACGCCGCGCATTAGCGCGATATCCTCGAGGCTGCGGCAGATCACCCCCAGGGTATCGAGATTGTGGCACTGCATCTTGATCCCGACTCGGCTGAACTCGCCAAAGCTCGGCTTGTAGCCGATCACGCCGCAGAATGCGGCCGGCCGGATTGTCGAACCGCCGGTCTGGGTGCCGAGCCCGACCGGCACCTGGAAATCGGCGACCGCGGCGGCCGAGCCGCTCGACGAGCCGCCTGGTGTGTGGGCCGGATTGTGCGGGTGGACCGTCTCGCGCGGGTCGCGGTTGGCGAATTCGGTGGTTACGGTCTTGCCGAGAATGACCCCGCCGGCCGCACGGATCAGCGCAACACAGGCGGCGTCGGCAAAGGGCCGGTTGCCACGATAGATCGGCGAGCCGTGCTCGGTCGGCATGTCGACGGTATCGATGACGTCCTTGACGCCGACCGGAACCCCCTTCAGCACACCGGGGCGGCCGGCCCGGTCAACGGCACGCGCCTGGGCCAGCGCTTGTTCGGGGTCGAGCCAGGCCCAAGCCTTGACCGCGGCACGGGCATTCGCCCGCTTCAGGCAATCGCGGGTCAGGGCCTCGGCGGTCAATGTGCCGGCAGCGAGGCGCGCCGCCGCTTCGCTGGCGGTCAGGCGCTCGGCGCCGCTCATGGCCGGTCTCCCTGTTCCAGCCGGCGTTCGACCCAAAGACCAACTTCGAGCAGCCGGAGATCGTCGTGCCGCCGGCCGATCAGCTGGACCCCGACCGGCAAGCCGTTCGGCCCTTGCCCGGCCGGCAAAGTCAGGCAGGGCATCCAGAGCTGCGTCCAGAGAGCGTTGAAGACCGCCGATCCGGTAGATGCAAGTCCGCGCGGGGCTTGCCCCGGAGCCGGCAAGGTCAGGATCGCATCAAAGCCGCTAGCCCATTCGCGCGCCGTTGCGCGCGCCCTCTCGGCTCCGCGGCAGGCATTGCGGAAGTCCGCCAAGGTCAGCTTGCGCCCCCGCGCGATCTTCTCGTCGCGCAGTCGAGCGCTCAGCAGAGCTTCGTGGCGGTAAAGCTCGGGCATGTGGTTGCG
>JAFAHP010000559.1 GCA_019237175.1 Alphaproteobacteria bacterium | reverse complement strand
CTGCGCCGCGAAGATTTGCTGCAATTGCTCGAAGCCCTTGACCGTCGCCGGCAGCCAGCTATCGATCATCGTCTTGACGTCCATCGCCTTGATGTTGGCGCTCATTCGCTCTTGCACTTCCTGAAGCAGTGTCTGCTGCAACGGCTGGACATCGGGCAGGCCGAGAAACCGGCGTGCCTCTTCGGCCGTACAATCGATGTCGAGCTTGATCTTCATGGCCACCGTTCCCGCTACCGATCGTGCAAACGGGACAATCCCGCCGATCTCGTGTACGCTCGCCCGCCATGCCGGTCGAGATCCCGTTTTTGCGCGAATTCTCATTCCAATACGGACGGCTCGAAGCGGTGGCGCCTAGTGTACGCCGCATCGTCGCGCACAATCCAAGCCCATTTACCTTCAGGGGCACCGGCACTTATGTCATCGGCGAGGGCAAGGTCGCGGTCATCGATCCCGGTCCCGATCTCGACGAACATGTCGCCGCATTGCTGGCGGGGCTTGCCGACGAGCAAGTGACCCATATCCTGATCACCCATACGCACCGCGACCATTCGCCCGCGGCAAAGGCGCTGCAGGCGGCAACCGGTGCGGTGACTTACGGGTTTGGTCCGCATGCCGGCGGGCGGCGCGACGGGGTCGCGGTCGAGGAGGGTGGGGACTGGGACTTCGTCCCCGATGTAACCGTGCGCGACGGCGATGAAATTGCCGGGTTGGGTTGGCGGTTCGAGGCCGTGCATACCCCCGGCCACACCTCGAACCATCTGTGTTTCGCGCTGCCCGAGAAGGGCATTCTGTTCACCGGCGATCATGTGATGGGCTGGTCGACCAGCGTCATCGCACCGCCCGATGGCGATATGAGCGCCTATATGGCCTCGCTCGACAAATTGCTCGGCCGCTCCGACCAGGTCTACTGGCCGACGCATGGCCCCGCAATCAGAGCACCGCAGCCGCATGTCCGTGCGTTTGTCGCCCACCGGCGCGAGCGTGAAGCTGGCATCCTCGATTGTCTCGCGGGCGGCCCGCGGCATATCGAGGAGATCGTCGGCAAGCTTTACATCGGGCTTGCCCCAGGGCTGCGCCACGCTGCCGGACGATCGGTCCACGCCCATCTGCTGGATCTCGTCTCGCGTGATGTGGTCGCGGCCGACGGCCCGCCGACGATCGGCGCGATCTACCGCATCGCCCGCGCCTGACCGGTCGCACTGGGTCTCCGATTGATCAGCCATTACTGCCGCTGATACCGGCCGCGCCCCTCTGCTAGCCATGTCCGTAATCCGACCGCCGTCACCAGTAGAAGGGCTGCGGCTTTCCGTGAGCGCGTTTTCGCGACTAAAGAGCGTTTTCTGCGATCAACAACTAGCTCAAATTTAATAGTAATACCGAAATAAGTAGGATACTTTGTTGCTGTTCCATCACACTGCTGCAAAGTAGGCACGTAGTCACAATAGTGTCATATACCCCCGATAGCCTACCTCCGCCAACTCTCAATTTATGGAGGCAGGATCATGAAGCGGGGTTTGACAACTCATTCGAAGATCGGTGCCGCAGCAGGCTGTATTTTGCTCGTTGGTATCGCGGCGGCGCGCGGCGACGAATTGGCCGAGCTTCGCGCCGATCAGGCGGCGCTCAGCGCGCAACAGGCGACGCTCGACAAGCAACAAGAATTGTTGAAGGCGCGCATCGACCAGCTGGCGCAAATGGGACCGAATCCGGGCAGTAATCCGGGGGCGGCGGGTTCTCCGGCTCCGACGGCGCCGAGCGTGGGCGGCAGCTTTGCACGCTCGTTTCTGATCCCCGGGACTCAAACGTCGATCCGGGTCGGCGGGTTTATCGATGAGTCGATCTTTTATTATCTGCAAAACGGCCCGGCCAACGGCGTGCCGAGTGTAACCTCGGAAATCGACGGCAATCTCGAAACGATGCCGCTGCACCTCGGCGGCGGTACCGTACCCGGCTATCCCACATCCGGCAGCCTGGTCCCGGTAAATATCCAATCGTCGCGCGGCAATGGGGTATTTTTCGAATCGCCGCAGCAGTCGCGGCTCAATGTCGAGTCACGCACCCCAACAGAATTCGGGGAAGCGCGCACTTTTCTTGAAATCGACTTCAAGGGGACCAACAATTTCAGCACGACCGGTCAGAACGGCCAGTCGAGCGTCAACAATCCCCTGATCCCGCGCATGCGCTATGCTTTTGGAACCCTTGGCGGTTTCCTCGCCGGCCAGGCTAATTCCGAGTTCCGCGACGCTACGGCTGAGCCCGAAACTTTTGCCGACGACGGACCGCCCGGTATCGCCGGACCGCAGCGCATCCCGCAGGTCCGCTACACCTATGAAGGACCTCATGGCAGTTCGTTTTCGGTGTCGGCAGAGACGCCGCAAACCGCAATCCTGACGCCCGCCGGCAAAATCGCGACGGATTCGACCAATCAGGTCGTCAACACCACTGCCGGGCTGGTACCAGCCAGCAACGGCGGAACCGGTTCCTGCGTCGCCAATGGGTTCCCGGTCACCAATGCCGCGGGGTGCACGCTCTCGTTCAACCCGACCAAGAGCTCGGCCCCGGACCTGGTGTTCGCGTCCTATTGGGCGCAGCCCTGGGGTCATATCGATGCCCGCGCCGTAATTCGGCCAACCCTGACGGTCAACGACGGCAGATATGTGAACCAGCAGTTCGTCGGC
>JAFAHP010000145.1 GCA_019237175.1 Alphaproteobacteria bacterium | reverse complement strand
TTTCCAACCCGCTTTTTTGAATTTGAATATGACAGCGCGCCATTGCCTGAAGGAGGTTGTGGCGCGAACGCGTCCCGACCCAGAGTGCGAGCCGGTTTGCAGCTCAGTAGTCGAATTGGTATTTGAGACCGAGGCTGGTCCCGGCGGACTCGGCCGGAGTGGCGCCCGGGGTCGCGTTGGCGCCGGTGCCGACCGTCCCCACCGCCTTGAGGCCTTTGGCGATGTCGATCTCGACCTTGGCCTGGCTGCTGTTGCCGCTGGCGCCCTGCTGCGCGCCGATATAAACGCCCTGTGCGACGTAGCGGCCGACCTGCAATGCAGCACTGCCATTCGCCCCAGTGCCGATCGAAAGCTGTTCCAACCCGAGCCGTTGGCGAAGCCCGCCAAGCGGATCGCCGCCCGATGTGGCGCCGCTGAGCTCGGCCAAGGAGCTGGCAACTTCCGCCAGCTGAAATGGGCTCAGTGATGAGCTGCTGCGGTGAAACAGCACTTGTGCAAGTATCTCGTCCTGCGGCAGTTCGGGGGTGCTGGTCAGCGTGATCTTGGGGTTGCTCGCGGTGCCGCCGATCGACAGCGTAGCGGTCATCGCGCTGGTGGCGCTGGTGACGACGAAATCGAGGCTTGGATCGGTCAGGCTGCCGCCGTTGAAACCAACCTCACCCTTGTCGAAGGTCAGGGTTTGGCCGGCGATGCTGAGATTGCCTCGGACCATGTGAAAACTGCCGAGCGGCTGCGGCGCGGCGGTGCTGCCGCGAACCTTTACGGAGCCCGCAAGCTCGGCAAACAAGCCGCGGCCGCGTACAACCACTTGATGCGCTGCGACGGTCAGGTCGAGGCCGATCGTCGGCGGTGGCGCTGGTGGCGGCGGAGGTGGCTGCCCGGCGACGCGAACCTCGAGGACCGGCACCTGAACCGGCATGCGCTTTGGGATGCCGATTTCGGCGTGCAGCACGTCAATCTGTCCACCGATCGCGAGCTTCCCGAGGGCCTCGCCCCGTAGACTCATATCGGCATTAAGCGCCGCCGTCAGGAGGTCGCTGGCCAGCGGGCGCGCATTACGCGCAGTGATTGCCAGATTGACCGGCAGTCCGCGCCCGGACGTATCGACCGAGCCGCTGATCCCGAGCGTTCCCGGCCCGGCCCGGCCTTGCAAACTAGCTACCCGGATCGTGTTTCCGGCGGCTTCGATCAGCCCGGTGATCTCGGTTATGCGTACACCCTGGGCGAAGTCTTCGATCGCGCCATCCGCCAGCCGGGCCCCGCCGCTGATCCGCGGCGCGCGCAAAGTCCCGCCGACCCGGGCGTCGAGCGAGATCTTCCCTCTCACCCGCCGTCCGCCCGCCGTCAGCAATGGATCAAGCATCGCCAGATCGAATGCGCCGAACGCATGAACATCGATCGGCGCCAAGGGGGCCGTCGCGAGCTGCCCGCTGACGGATAAGTTGGCTGACCTTCCGGCGGTCATTCGGGCATCGATGCGCGCGCTGGTTCCGGCGACCTCCGCCGACGCAGTCACATTGGCCGCGGGCAAGGCTCGGCCCAGGCCGCTGCGCAGTCGAAGACCAGCGGCTGTCAAGCGGATCATGCCTTCGGGGCGCGTGGGCGTACCGGTAAACCTGCCGTCGCCGCCCAAAACCCCGTCAACGGCAACGCCCGGGGCAAAAGCATCCGCCAGGTCAGCAGGAAGGTTGTGCACCGCCACGGTTGTATCGAGCGTGGGCGACACCCGGCCATTCGCCTCTATTACTCCCTGCCGAAGTCCCAGGCGAAGATGGTCGAGCATCACGCCATTGCCAAACCCGATGCGCGCCGGTCCCAGCAAGTGCAAATCTTCGCCGTTCCAAGTCGCGTGCAAGCTCGATACCGCGGCGACGCGGGTCTTGGCGTTCACCGTTCCGGCAGTCGTGAAGCGGAGATTGCTGCTCCCCGGGGTGCGAACCTCCGCGTCGGCTGTGAGCCGGAACGCGTCTTCGGGGCCGGCGAGCCCGATCTGCACCGCGGCGCCAATGCCGTTCGCCAGTTTTGCGCTGGCGACAACCTGCGAATTGAGCACGGGACGGGTCAGCGGATCGACGATCGTAGCGGTGAGTTCGGCGCGGCCCGTCGACGGCGCGCCGGCAAGCCCGATATCATGCGCCTCGATACGCAAATCAGCGCTTTGATGCCCGCCGGCAGCAGAGGTGACTACGCGGGCGGCAATCCCCCCGGTGATTGGCTCGCCGGTCAGCGGACGCAGATCGTCCAGACGGGCCATCCGAAAATCGAGCTTGCCCAACGGAAACCGCGCACCCGCTGCCAAGGCAAGAGCTCCCTGGGCATGAGCGCTCTTCCAGTCGGCATGCTCGATCGTCACCTTGAGCCCGCCGTCGCTGGCGCGGATTGCCGCAAGCGCCAGCTCGAGCGGAGATCCCGCCACCACGCCCTGTGCGGTGATCGAGCCGGCAGGCTTCCCGGGAAGGCCGTGCAATTGCGCATGCGCGCTGATCGGCCCCGCAGGCTTCCCGATCGGCCCAAGCGTTCCCGAGAGATCTGCCATCGCGGCAAGATCGTCGGCCGGTCCGCTCACCCGGCCTTGCAGCCGGAGCGCACCAGCCAAAGTCGGTAGTGCGCTCGTCAGGTCGGGCAAAGCGAGCTGCCAGTCCAACGCCAGCCTGTCGGCACCACCGCTGCCTGTAGCCGATATCTTGATCTTGCGACCGTCGATTTCAAAGCGTGAGACGGTCACGTTCGACCCGGTCGCGGCAACGGACAGTTCCAGATCAGCTGCGTTCCCAATAAGGGCGGGGACCGGAGCCATTCCGCCCGTAACGCCGACAGCGCCATTGGCGTCGAGATGAGTCGTGCCGTCTCGCAGGGCCGCCGTCAGGTTCAGAAGAGCATGGCCTTGCAAATCGGTCCCGGCCAGCATTGCCAGTGGCGTCAGGTTCGGGAGGTCGAGTTTGAGCCTGCCGTGGAGGCTGCCGGCGGTGACTGCTTCGCCATCGGCGGTGATCAAAGGATGCGCCAGTGAGAAGCGGATCGGGCGGGTCGGCTGGTCTAGCCGCATCTCCGCAGTAATCTGAACCGGGTTCGCCGCCAACAGATCGGGCCGGGCACCCGGAATTCGGATCCCGGCAACCATCGCCCGCAGCCGCACCGCGCCGAAATCGCCTTGTATCTGGGCGGCGATATTCCCGACGGACGCCCCCATCGCTTTTAGCGCCGCGATGTCGAGCGTGGCCAAAACCTTCGGCCGTACGAAAGGTCCATCGATTTTGGCATCGAGTGCAATCGATTGCCACGACAGATCCGGCCGCGGTGTCATTGCCGGCGCGGTCGCGGTCACGGCTAGGTCGGCCGATTGAGCCTCCAGATCGATCGTGCCGTGTGCCGATGCGCGCAATTGACCGGCCGCCAATCCGAGCTTTGCCGCGATCGCCGAGCGCGGTCCGGCGAAAGCCGCATCAATCGACAGCGGACCGAGATCCGGTAGGCCGGCGAGCTTGGAAATCAACCCATGTGACGGCTCTCGCCCGGACAGCCGGAGATCGAGGTCGGCGGCCCCGACGCGGGCCTCCAGATGATAATCACCGGGGACATCGACGCCCTTTGCGACCAGCGCGATGTGTCCGCGCTTGGTCGCGGTGAACGCAGCGGACCCATCGAGAGCCAATGATGTCGCGGTTCCGGTTAGCGCCGCGGCGATGTCCAACCGGCCGACATGCAGGGCGTCGATATCGATCGCAAGTTGCGGTGAGCTGCCTCCGGAGCTTATCGGGGAGCGCAGGATAGCGATTTTCGTCGCGGCGAGCCGGAGTATCGCGATATCACCGCTGACCAGCCGCAGCGGATACCAGTCGAGGCTCAGATTATCGACTGTCGCCCAGATCCCGTCCTTGTCATGCACGCTCAGTCGCGCGGCGTTGAGCCGGTCGGGAAACCGGCCGGAAAGCCCTTCGATGGTGACAAGCCCGCCGGTCAGGCGCGGCGCAAGCCGGGCGATCAGCGCTTGTCCTGGCGTCGTGTTGGCGCCGGCCAACACCACGAGGACGAGTGTGGCCAACACCGCGACCACTATGCCGATGCTCCAGCCGATCCACCTCAGAGCGCGCCGCATCAGAAGGCCTGCCCGATGCCAAGATAGATTTGGAAGCTACCGCCATTGTGTATTCTTGTCAGCGGCACCGCGATATCGAGGCGAAGCGGCCCAAACGATGTGTAATAGCGGCCGCCGATACCCGCCCCGAACCTCAGCCCGTCGGCGAAAGGTGATCCGCTGGCGGACACCTGACCGCCATCCACGAACGCGGCGAACCCGTAATTGGACAAGATGCGTTGGCGGAGTTCGACGGTGCCGGCAACGATCGAGGTACCACCTTCAGGGTTGCCGTCGGGAAATTGGGGCCCGATGGATTGATATTTGTAGCCCCGCACCGTGGCGCTGCCGCCGGCATAGAAGCGCTGGTCCGGCGGCAGCTCGAACTGGCTGGCGCCTTCGGCAGTCCCGATCAATCCGCGCAACGCGATGATGCTGCGCCCGGGATTGTTCCACAACGACGACATGTCCAGATAGGTCGATCCAGAAAGCTGCACCAGCGCAAAGGTCGCGTTCGAACCACCGAAAGAGTAAGTCGGCGTCGCGGTCGCTGCGGCGCGAAGGCCGTCGGTGGGATCCAAGAGACTGTTGGTGCTGTCATATTTGACGGCAATCGGCAGCCCGACGAGGGTGTAGTGCCGCGTTATCCCCTCCTGTGCGATGCGTTCGGCTTCGCCGGAAATTCCGATCGAGCCGCTCCAGTGCGTCAGAAATGTCCGCTTGAGCAGGACATCGGCGCTGACCGCGTTCTGGTCATAGGCAAGCAGGTTCTGCCTCACCGCACCGGCATCGATTTGCAACGATTGGTTGCGGTCGAGAAAATCGGGTTTGATGAACTGCGCGCTGACGTAATTGGCGGGGCCATGCAACGCCGTGCCACCGCCCTGCACGGCGGCAGACAGGTTCAACTGCTCGGCGTTGCCGAACAGATTGCGGTCGGACCAGCTCGTCGTCAGATTGGCGCCCAGATCGGTCGAATAAGCCGCACCAAGGCTGACGGAATGGGCCGGCCGTTCGACCACGTTGAACACGATTGGGATGCGGCCTTCGGCGTCCAGCTGATCCGAGGCCGTCGCCTGTACCGATGAAAAAACCCCGAGCGACGCCAGATCTGCCCGCGCCTTTTCCACCGCCTGAGGACTGAAGCGTTCGCCAGGATGAATCCGCAAGCGCTTCTCCACAAAGTCTTGGTTGACGGCGTGCAGCCCCTTTACCGAAATCCTGCCGAAATCGACCTGCGGGCCCGCCGTCACCACGTAGGTGACGTCAAGGCTGTTGGCGGAAGGATCCTCGACCACGATGGGTGTCGCCACCTTGGCGAGCGCGTAGCCGTTGGCGCGCAGGGCATCGAGCAGGCGTGTCTGTGCCGCTAGGACATCTTGAGCACGCGCCGGCGCACCCGGCGCCAGGCCGAGCTGCGTTCGCACCTTGGCAGGCACCGCGCCCTGAAGATCGACTTTGCGGATATGGAATAGCGGGCCCGGGTTTGGCGAGACCGTCACGGTGACGGGTGGGCTCGCCGGCACTCGGCTCAGCAGGTCGGGGAGGTCACTTTCCTGCAGCGGATGACCGGCAATTGTGATGTCGACGCTGCCTTTATAATAGCCAAAGCTGTGCAACGCCGTCACGAACCGCCCGGC
>JAFAHP010000232.1 GCA_019237175.1 Alphaproteobacteria bacterium | reverse complement strand
GGCTCGCTTAGTTCCCATTGCCACTTGAGTGAGAACGAGGTCCTTATGTCGTCATCCCCGGCCTGTCCTGGCTTGTCCCGGGATCCACGTGGATGCCTACGGATTTCGTCCCCCTGGGTCTGACGATCCCGAATCGCGGCCCGGGCTCTGCCCGGGGCGGGCTCCGGCCGGTGGCCGCAGGGCCTGCTGGGTTTAAGCCCGATCGTTTTAACTTCTTTGATCGGATGGCTCCCAACCGTTGGCGTTTGTCGAAAACCCAACTTTGGCACACCAGATGCCGTGAGGGGTCATCCCACCCCAAGCCCGTGGGCTGAAGGCCCACGGGCGTCCGGGCGTCGTAATGACAGTCTTTGAAATTACACAACAAATTTACGAACCAATACATAGCGCCCGAGCATCAAGCTCATCGTCCAGTCGGCAAACCTTAATCATTTGCGATCCTGCTCGGCGGCTGCGCTTCGATACGAGCTCCCCCGGCGAGCACCTTCGTAATCCGTTCGAGAGCGCCAAGAGGGCAAGCCGGCCGCTGAGCCACAGCCGGTTTCTCCTCTCGTTCTTGCTCTACTGTCGGCCGCAGTCCGAGCCCTTATCCCGGAAAGGGTTGCGTCGCTCCTGCCGGCAGCGTCACCTCGAAGGCGTTGAGCGCGTTGCCGATTGCCGTGTAATAGCCGACAATCGTGCCGAGCTCGACCACACCGCGCTCACCAAACGCCGTGATTGCCTCGCTGAAGACGGTGTTGGAAAGTCTCTTCATATCGATCAGCTCGCTAATCACGCGATAGACGAGCGCCTGATCCGCGGCCGTGAAGCTCGGTACCGCGCCGGTGCGGATCGCTTCGATCGCGGCCGGTGGAACCCCGGCTTCGAGTGCTAGTGGTGCGTGGGCGTACCATTCGTAGCCCGCTCTCAGGTGGCGCGCCGTCAAGCAGATCGAGAGCTCGGACAGCGCCGGTGGCAATGAACTTCCCCAGCGCAGATATTCGTCAAGGCGCGAGAGGTGACGGCAGACTTCCGGCGACCGGATCAAGATCTGGAAGGGTCCGCCGAAGCGGCCGCGCCTGCCGCCAACAATCTCGTCGTGGACTTCCTTCTGCTCCGCGGTCATTTCGGCCACGCTGATCTCGCGGTATCGGCTCATCTGCCGTCCTCTCGTTGTTGCGGATGCAGCTGATAACGAATTTCGGACCATGCCGCCATAATCTCCGCAACCGAAACGTTGTGGCGCGATCGATCGGGTCACCCCCCGCCCAAGGTTACAGCGAATTAATTCGCACGAAAGCCGGTTGTCACGTGGCGTGCCTAACTATCCGCTGACCTTGCTCGCGCAGACAACAGCTTCGTTGTGTTCGGCGGGCGTATTAGCGTGCAACAGAGGATAGAATGCTCAAATTCTCGGCTGATAGGTTCCGCTACCCGCGTGTGACCCGCGGTCGCGCCGCAGCGCTCGGTTTCGTCGGCGCCACGCTCGCTTTGTCGCCGATGGTCTGGGCCGAAAGCCAGACCGCTGCAACCCCGACCGCACAGACGATGACCTCGCCGGTGGCATTGATCCAGCAGCAAAGCTTTGCGCCCCTGGTCAAAAA
The DNA here is from genome assembly GCA_019237175.1 of Alphaproteobacteria bacterium. Classification (GTDB taxonomy): domain Bacteria; phylum Pseudomonadota; class Alphaproteobacteria; order ATCC43930; family CGMCC-115725; genus AP-15. The sequence continues at coordinate 3,805 of JAFAHP010000232.1, read as the reverse complement.
GGTGTTGCCGGCGGTGGTCAATATTTCGGTAACCCAAAAAGCCGGCGCCGACCAGATGTCCGAAGAAGAAGAGCCTTTTCACGGCTCCCCATTCCGGGGCTTTCCGAATTCTCCATTTGACGAAATGCTGCGGCGCTTTTTCGAGCAGCAAAACCCAGGCGGCGGGGACCACGCATTTCCGCAGATGCCGGAAGGCATGCCGCAGCGCATAGCACTCGGCTCCGGCTTTATTGTCGACCCGTCGGGTTACGTCGTGACCAACAATCATGTCGTTGGCGACGCTGGCAAGGTCGAGGTCATTCTTCAAGATAAGACAAAGTACAGCGCTAAAATCGTCGGCCGTGATCCCAAGACCGATCTCGCTGTCTTAAAGATCAAGGCCGATCATCCACTTCCTTATGTCACCTTCGGCGACAGCGGCGCCGCACAGGTCGGCGACTGGGTGATGGCGGTTGGCAACCCGTTTGGGCTCGGCGGGACGGTGACGACCGGGATCATTTCGGCGCGCGGCCGCGACATCAACGAAGGTCCCTATGACGACTTTTTGCAAATCGACGCGCCGATCAACCGCGGGAATTCCGGCGGCCCGACCTTCAATCTCGAAGGGCAGGTGATCGGCATCAACACGGCGATCTATTCGCCCAATGGCGGCAGTGTCGGGATCGGTTTCGCGGTGCCGTCCAACGCCGCCAAGACGATTGTCGCTCAGCTCGAAGAGCGCGGCAAAATCACCCGCGGCTGGCTTGGGGTGCAGATTCAGGAGATTACCCCGGCGATAGCGGCGAGCCTCGGTCTGCACGGCGACCATGGCGCCCTCGTGGCGGTGGTCACTCCCGATGGTCCGGCGGCGAAAGCCGGCCTAAAGCAGGGCGACGTGATTTTGGCATTTAACGGCACCGAAGTTGGCCAGCTGCACGATCTGCCGCGGCTCGTCGCCTCCGTCCCTCCGGACAGCGAAGCGACGCTGAGCGTGTGGCGCGATGGTCATAAGACCGAATTGCAGGCAAAGCTCGGCGAGCTTCCCGACAACAACAAACTCGCCTCGGCCGCGGGTGACCAGGACGAAGGGCAGGCGGCGGAAGCGTCGGCATCCGGCATGCACTTCGTTCCACTGACGAGTCGGCTGCGGCGCGAATTGCACATTGCCAAGGGCGTCGAGGGGGTCGTCGTCGCCCAGGTCGAGAATGGCAGCCCCGCCGATGATGTTGGTCTCACTGATGGAGACGTGATCATCTCAATCAACCAGCAGCCGGTGCATACGCCCGAGGAAGCGGCGGCCAAATTCAAAGAGGTTGCTCGTTCGCCGAAAAAGACAGCGCTTTTACTGCTTAATCGGCACGGGGTGACGCAGTATGTCGGGATTACCATCGGCGCCAATCAAGGCTAATCGCGGACCGGCGCGGTGGCAGAGACGGCGCGCTGGTCGCCGGCAGCGCGCAGCCCTTCTCTCCCCCTCCTGCGGTGGAGAGAAGGGTGGGGGCTAACGTGTGGGGCGGGACGCCGGCAGGGGCCGCGAGCCGCCATCACGCGGCGGCAGCGGGATACGCGCCTCCAGCCGCTCAAGCTCGATGCGGGTACGCGCACCGGCACGTAACAGTCGGTCGGTGGCTACCCGCAACTCGGTTCGGCTTTCGGCCGTATCATGATCGAGCGCTGCGTCAAATGCAGCGAGAAACGCGGCGATATCATCGTTGATACGCTCACGCAACGCGTGGTCGATAAAGGCACTACCCTGCATGGTTTTGTGCGACTGATACGGGGTCGCTCCCGGACCCTGCGTCGCGCTCGGCGCGTTCGGCGCCGATCGAAATGGCGGAGCTTGGCCGGGCTCTAAGGAGGCAAACTCCGATTGTCCCTGCGGACGCGGCAGCGGCCGGACATCGGTCGTATGCCCAGTGTTTGTCGCGTTGTGCGCGGCCGGAGGCGCCGTACCGTTTTTCTGCGCCAGCGACAAGTGCAAAATGCGCCGCGGTTCGCCAATTTGGCCGGTGCTAACGTGAGCGCCGGGCGTGCGTGCGGCGATGCTGCTCCCAATCGGAGGACTATCGGCAGCTGGATCGTCGCGCGGTTTCTCGCTGTTCCCCTGCGTCAGATGGTTGTTTTCGGGAAGTCCTTGCCCTTTTCCGGGTGGAGGCACAGTTGGCGGATCGGCAAACCAGCCCCGTTCTTGGGGATTGGGAATATTAACCGGCTGCTGTTCGAGCATCGGTTGGTCCAAGTGCCTCGCCGATGCTTTGTCGCCACCTGGAGGATCGCTGCTATGCGTCAAAATGTTACCTGCTATGTCAGGGGGGACGGTCAACACCCCCGCCTTGAAGGTCTGCTGTTCACTTGCGGCTGCTTCGGCCTTTGGCGCGGTCACCTCGGCCGCTGTGTCACGCGCCCGTGTCCGGCTGACAATATAACTGATCGCCGGCGGCGAGCAATCATAGGTTCGTGCAATACTCGCCAAAGTTTCACCTGACTCATATCGCGAAATAATCGACGGCCAATCGTGCTGAGGAATTTTTCCTCTTTTGCTCGATTTTTCCATACCAAAGACCTTTTGGCTCTAAGTCTTGTATTTGTTTGATAGATTCGCGGCTTACCGATTTCGGGCGCGAGGGCCAACGACATCGCGGCTAGACAGGAGGCACAAGACTGTCGGCTAATACGGTAATTACGCTAGGGGGCGACCCCCGCGCGTACCGCAATCCCCGGACCCCTAGCCCGTTCTCGGATCACGCATAATACCTATGTCCAAATAAACAGCAAAGCCGGATTTTCGTTCCTTCAGGTGTCGGCGATCATCGGCGAATAGTTATATGCTCACGATTTTGCCCGGGTTCAGCAGGTTGTTCGGATCAAGCGCGCGTTTGATCAGTTGCATCACGTTGATCGCCTCGCCGTGCTCGGCGACCAGAAAATCCATCTTCCCATAGCCCACTCCGTGCTCTCCGGTGCAAGTTCCCTCCATTGCCAGGGCGCGAGTAACCATGCGGTGGTTAAGCCGGGCGGCTTCGGCAATTTCTTCCGGTCGATCGGGGTCGATCATGAACACGAGGTGAAAATTCCCGTCACCGACATGTCCGACAAGCGCAGACTGGATCGACGATCCCGCCAAGTCCTGCTTTGTCTGACGAATGCATTCGGCGAGTCGGGAAATCGGCACACAGACATCGGTCGCCCAGCCCTTCGAACCGGGTCGCAATGCCAACGCGGCATAATAAGCATCGTGCCGCGCCTGCCACAGTCTTGAACGCTCCTCGGCCGTCGTCGCCCAGCGGAAATCGTCACCGCCGTGATCGCTGGCGATCACCTTCACGGTTTGCGATTGTTCGGCGACCCCAGCCGGCGAACCGTGAAACTCAAAAAACAGCGTCGGTGCTACTTTATGATCCAGCTTGGAGTATTTGTTGATCGCGGCGATCTGGGCATCGTCGAGCAGTTCGATTCGCGCCACCGGGACTCCGGTTTGGATTGTCGAGATCACCGTATCAACCGCGTCATCCAAAGTCGGGAACGCGCAGACGGCAGCCGATATTGCTTCAGGGATGCCGTAGAGTCGCACCGTCAGCTCGGTAATGATGCCCAGCGTTCCCTCGGAACCGACGAAAAGGCGCGTCAAATCGTATCCCGCTGCCGATTTGCGCGCCCGGCGCGCAGTTCGGATGATACGGCCGTCCGCTAATATGACGGTCAACGCTAGGACATTCTCGCGCATCGTCCCATAGCGCACCGCGTTGGTTCCCGAGGCGCGCGTCGCGGCCATGCCCGCCGAGCGAGGCGTCGGCGCCGGGATGGATCGGAAAAAACAGGCCAGTGT
>JAFAHP010000131.1 GCA_019237175.1 Alphaproteobacteria bacterium | reverse complement strand
GCCGGCCGCTCCGCCATTTCCTCGAGCCAGCGCTTGGCGTTGGGGAACTCCTCGATGTCGATCTTGCGGTTGGCCCAACTCGATGCCCACGGATAGCAGATCATGTCGGCAATAGTGTATTGCCCGGCAGCGAGATAGCGTTTGTTGAACAAGCCGAGGTTCATGACGCCGTATATGCGATGCGCCTCATTGTCAAAGCGGCGCAGCGCATAGGACAGGTCGCCGTGGCCGCCGGCCTCCTCGGCGCGGCGGAAATGGCCCTGCTCGCCGAGCTTCGGGCCTTGATTGGCAAGCTGCCAGCCGACCCACTGGGCAACATCGTATTTGCCACGTGTATCCTGCGGCCAGAAGCGCCCATGCTTCTCGGCGAGATACATCATGATTGGCCCTGACTCGAAGATCGAAATCGGGGCACCGCCGCCCATCGGCTCGTCATCGACGATGGCCGGCATTCGGCCGTTTGGCGAGATCCGCAAAAAGTCGGGTGTGAGCTGATCGCCGCGGCCGATGTTGATCGGCTTGATCCGGTAGGGAACCCCCAGTTCCTCGAGCAGTATCACGGACTTCTTGCCGTTGCCGGTGGGCCAGAAATAAAGGTCGATCATCGGATGTTCTCCTGTTCATTTTCGGCGAGGGCGGGGCGTGGGCCGCACCACCCGGCAGGCTATGCCAGCCGCCGCGCTATTGCCACCACCGCGTGCCTGGCGGTCAAACAGTGAACTCGCGAGGGGGCAACCGCCGATAGTTGCGGCTCATAATGAGACGCTTCGAGCGAGCCAAGCCAAAACTTCGGCGACGTCGGCGAGGCGATGACGCGCCGCGGTGGGTCCGACCCCGACATGGACCGAGACGCCGCCCAAGCGATCAACCACAACAAAACCTTCCTCGTCGCCGCTGTCGTCGCCGACGAACACCGGCATGCGACCCTTAAACGGGGGTTCGGCGAGGAAGGCGGCGATCGCCTGACCCTTACCGGCGGTTCGAGGCATCAACTCAACGACCATCTTGCCGTCGATCGATTTGAGTGCTCCTCCGGTGGCGTCGACCACGCGGCGAACACGCTCGCGGCAGCCCACTTCTAGCGAGGGTGCCTGACGGTAGTGAAGCGCGAGAGTACCACCCTTGTCCTCAAGCATCACTCCAGGGTGTCGCTCGGCAAAATTCGCCAGCATCTGGGCGGCGCGAGCAAGCGCCGGCGGTACAGGTGACCCGAGCACACTGCCGTCGCTGCGCCGGCGCTCGCGGCCATGTTGCCCCGCCATCGCACCCGAAAAAGGGGCGAGCAGCCTGACAAGGTCGTCAAGCGGCCGCCCGCTTACCAGAGCGAGAGAACCGTCAAGAAAGTCGGCGATCGCGCCAAGCAGGAGCGGCAGCTCCGGCGCCACACGGACCAGGTCGGGTGTGGCCGCAATCTCGACCAGGGTTCCATCGAAGTCCAGAAACAGCGCGTGATCGCGGCACAGCGGCGGAGGTACAGGCAGCCGCCCGGACGTCGCGCCCGATGGCCTCGCCATTGCTCCGAATGCTACGCGACGCGCTCGTACGGCTCCCATCGGAGGGCGCGGCGGGGGGCGCGTCCCGATCTTTGCAGCGCGTTGAGGAAATCCTCGCGCCAAGCATGGACGTCGTATTGCTCGAGCCGCGACATCAGCGGGGCGTAACGGGCGCGACGCTCCTCGATCGGCATGTCGAGCGCGCGATCGACGGCCTCGGCTATCTCATCGACGTCGAATGGGTTGACGATCAGCGCATCGTTCAGTTCGCGGGCCGCACCGGCAAAGCGCGAGAGGACCAGTACACCGGGATCCTCCGGATCTTGGGCCGCGACGAACTCCTTGGCGACGAGGTTCATGCCGTCGCGTAACGGTGTTACCATGGCCACCCGGCTCGCTCGGTAGAAACCGAACAGCGTCTCTTGCCTGAAGCGGCGGTTGACGTAGCGCACCGGCAGGTGGTCGGGGTCACCAAAGCGGCCGTTGATGCGGCCGATGCGGGCGTCGAGTTCGGCGCGAAGTTGCTGATATTCCGGCACATCCTCGCGTGATGGAGACGCGATCTGTAACGCCACGATAGCCCGGCGATATTGCGGATGAGTCTCCAGCAGTCGCTCGAGCGCGGCGAAACGGTGAACGAGCCCTTTGGTGTAGTCGAGACGATCGACGCCGATGATGAGCCGCCGGCCCGGGAGGCTGTCGCGCAACCGGGCCGCTTGGCGCGTACTCGCCGCCCGGGCCGCGTGGGCTGCAACCACTGCGGGATCGATACCGATCGGATAGGACCCGGCGCGGACGCTGGTCCCGAACGCGTTCATCGTGCCGTCGTCACCTGCGCGTCCGCCGGCCTCCCGTTGGACATAGTCCTGGAATGCCTGCAAGTCTTTCCCGGTCTGAAAGCCGACCAGCTCATACGCAAAGAGCGAACGCACGAGCGCCTCGTGCACCGGGAGCGTCGTCAGCACCTCAGGAGCCGGGAAAGGAATGTGGAGAAAGAAGCCAAGAAGGTTGTCGACGCCGAGTCGACGCAAAGCCGCACCAAGCGGGATCATGTGATAGTCGTGAACCCACACGACATCGTCGGGCTTGAGGACCGAGGCGAGACGCTCGGCGAACATCTCGTTTACCCGTTGATAGGTGGCCCAATGTTCCCGACCGTACTCGGCAAGATTGACCCGGTAATGGAAGATCGGCCACAGAGTACGATTGGCAAAGCCGAGGTAATAGCCGTCGTAGTCGGAACGCTCGAGATCGACAAGCATGCGGGTGAGATTGCCGTCCCGCCGTATGCGCGTCGGGCCCGGAGGCTCGTCTACAATCTCGCCGCTCCAGCCGAACCAAACACTTTCGCGGCGCTCGAGCGCTGTCAGCAAGGCCGTGGCTAGTCCGCCATCATTGGCACTGAGTGACGAACCGACGCGATTCGATACTATGACCAATCGCCCCACGCCCACCTCCTCTACGACGCTATCCTAAGGATAATAACGCTGGTGGCATTTAAATGGCTCCACCACAATTTTGCCATCAAAAATTAACCCATGCTGCCTTCAGGCAAGTGGCCGACCACAACCGGCGGAAATACACCCGGCCGCGGAACCGAAGAGCGGGCTCCGCTGTTGGCCTCGCTGATTATGATCGCCAGGAGAGCACAGTCATGAAAATCCAGATGACGAGTTTGGCCGGTGCAGCCGTGTGCCTGATGACGGTTGCGGCTACTTTGCCCGCTCATGCTCAATATGCCCCGCCCGCATATGCCCCGGCCCCACCCGCATATGCCCCGCCCGCGCAGCAGCCGCCGCAGGTGGTGACCAATGGTCCGCAGGCCAGCCCCGGGGATGTCTCACCCAACTGGTCAGCACGGCGTAACGTGGTTGAGAGTGGGCAATACGATCAGCTGCTGGAGACCAATCGGGGATTCCGCGAGGCGCGGATGCGTAAGGAGTGCGGACCGGTTACCGACCCGCAGCTTCATGCCGACTGTCTCGCAAGCTTTAATCAGGACGAGCCGTCCCACGGCTTCAGGCGCTAAACTCTTCGGCACAAACGGAAGCCGCCCGACGGGCGGCTTCTACTTTCTTGGGGGCGGGATCAGAACCTCGACGCCGGTCG
>JAFAHP010000119.1 GCA_019237175.1 Alphaproteobacteria bacterium | reverse complement strand
GATGACCAACAGATCGGAGCGGGTGATGCCGGGACCGCCTTTGCGCGGGATCTTGTCACCGGCGGCGACATCGATGACGTAGATCGTCAGATCGGCAAGCTCAGGCGAGAACGTCGCTGCGAGGTTGTCGCCGCCCGATTCGATCAGGATCAGATCGAGACGCGGAAACCGCCGCTGCATCTCGGCGATGGCGGCAAGATTGATCGAGGCGTCCTCGCGGATCGCGGTGTGCGGGCAGCCGCCGGTCTCGACGCCGTGGATGCGCTCGCGCGGCAAGGCCCCGCTCCTCATCAGGAATTCGGCATCCTCGCGGGTATAGATGTCGTTGGTGATCGCGGCGATCTCGAAACGGCCGCGCATCCTTTTGCACAGCCAATCCATCAGCGCCGTCTTGCCCGAGCCGACCGGACCGCCGATCCCAACGCGTAACGGATCGTGCCCGTTATCCTTCGCCGCCCGATCCAATCTGCTCGCGATCACTCGTGCACCAATGCTCAACTGCCAATCAGACCGACCGGATTCTTAACCCCTGCAGGCCCTTGCGAAAGTATGCTACATGTTTTTCGACGATGCGAAGAGAGAGCGCCATGGATGCGGTCCCTTTACTGCTGAGGTTCAAGCGACGGATGCCGCCTGCGAGCGACCAGCTCCGTTACGACGAAACCGCAGCGGTGAGCATGCTTGAAGAGGACGGCAAACGGGTCCCGTTCGTCGCGACCTACAGTGTCGCCAATCTGCTGTTTTGTCCGGCGCCTGTACTCGAAGGGATTTAGGCGGGACGGTTACCGTACCGGTTTCACGAGCGGAACAGCCTCGTATATTGGGTTTCGTGGGCCATCGAGGCGAGATCGACGGCGAATGTCGCCGCCCCGAAATCGGCCGGGTCGCGTGTGACCGCGTCTCGCGCCGCCAGGACGACCGCCGCCTCGAGCGCCGCCAGGATGCGTTGTCCATCGGTCTGCCCGATGATGCCGAGCCGCAAGCCGGCGGAAATGAGGTTTGCGGCCATCGCCTGCAGATAAGCGACGAGCACGCTCTCGAGCGCGATGTCGGCGCGCGCTGTCGCCGCACCGACGGCCGCGGGATAGCACACGCATTCGCCGGCGCCAGCCCATCGCTCCAGCAGCCCGTCAGGCCAGGCATCGCGGCAAGTCGTCAGAAACGCGGCACCTTGGGCGGCGGTTTCGCGTGCCAGTTCGGCTGTCGCCCGGTAGGCGAGGCCCCGCTGGTTGACGGCGCTCAGCGCAGCGAGATCGCCGATCGCTGCCGCCCGGTGTGCGTCGCGCAAGATGTCGGCGTCGACCCGCCCGCTGCCCTGAACCACGACGGCGGCGATCCACGCCTGTAGCGAGGCGCTATCGGACACGCGACCGCTCTCCATCGTCGCTTCGAGGCCATGCGAATAGCTGAATGCGCCGATCGGGAACCCCGGCGACAGCCAATTCAACAGACGGTAAAGCGCAGCCCAGTCGTCAGCCATCGTAGCCGACAATCTCGCGGCATTCGAATGCCGGCGCGCTGGCGCAAATGAACGAAGGCAATGAGAGGCTCTGCCACAGCTCGAAAGCATCCAGCGAATTGTATCGCGTCAGGAACAGGGTGATGACCGTACCGTGCGACACAATCGCCGTGGTTTGTTCGTGCGCCTCGCGCAGAACCTCCTTGACCGCTCGGTCGAAACGGTGGCCCGCCGATACTGCTGACTCGGCGCCGATGCAAATCCGTTCCGGATAATCGAAGAATTCGTGAAATCTTTGCATCCATTCTTTATTCGGGAGAAACGGAAACCCAGTGCGGTCGTTTTCGCGCAAATCAGGGTGTCGGCGGCACGGCACATTTAATTCTGCCGATACCAAAGCGGCGGTCGCCAATGCTTTCGGCTCGGGGCTCGAATACAGAACAGAAATACCGTAGGGGCGAAGTCTGTCGGCGAGCCAGAAACATCGCCGTCGTCCTTCCGCCGACAGGGTCCATTCTATCGATGGCAGTTCGGGCCGAATCTCCGGCAGCGAATGCTTGATCAGCAGCAGAGTGCTCATCGCGCCGCTCAGTGGTGCTGGGAGCTATCGCAGGTCATCGTGATGGTGCCGGCCCGCCCCGGCATAAGCGCCGGCTTCGGGGTCGAAAGGCGCCTCGAGAGCAGTCAGATAGCCGCCGAGGCCCGACACCATCTCGGCAACGACGTGGTCGGCGCGGATGCGCAGTCTCGTGCTCACCACCTGTATCGGCAGATGCCGGTTACCGAGATGCCAGGCGATGCG
>JAFAHP010000113.1 GCA_019237175.1 Alphaproteobacteria bacterium | reverse complement strand
TCGCTGTAGCCGAGCCCGCGCAGGATCTCATCCGTGTGCTGGCCGAGATCGGGGGTCGGCTGCAATTTATCCGGCTCGGGCGTGCGCATCATGTTGATCGCCTGGCCGACCGCTTTCAGCGGCCCGAGCCTGGGGTGATCGATCGGCCGCGCCATTTCGAGATGCTGGACCTGCGGGTCGGCAAAGGTCTGGTCGATCGTGTAGATTGGCCCGCACGGCACCCCGACCTCGTTCATCAATTCGATCCAGTAAGCAGAAGGCCGCTTTTTGGTAATCTCGGCGAGCCGTTCGTTGAGCGCCTTCCGGTTTTTGGAGCGCGCCACACCGTTTGCGTAATCGGGATCGTCGAGCAACGCCATCACGTCGGCCGCTTCGCAAAAGCGGCGGAACATGTGGTCGCCGGAGGCGGCGATGTTGATCTGGCCGTCCGCAGTCGGGAACACCCCGGTCGGAATACCGGTCGGATGGTCGTTGCCGGCCTGCTTTGCCACCTCCCCCGCCATCAGCCAGCGCGACGCCTGGAAATCGAGCATAAAGATCTGCGCTTCGAGCAACGAGGTATGCACCCACTGCCCCTCGCCCGAGGTTTCCCGCTCGATCAGCGCCAACAGAATTCCCTGGGCGAGCAGAATACCGGCGCAGAGATCGTCGATCGGGATGCCGACGCGCACCGGTCCCTGACCGGGCAGTCCGGTGATCGACATCAGCCCGCCCATGCCCTGGGCAATCTGGTCGACACCCGGCCGCTTCGCATAGGGACCGGTCTGGCCAAAGCCGGAAATGCTGCCATAAACGATCCGCGGATTGATCTTCCTGACGCTGTCGTAATCGACGCCGAGCCGATATTTCACTTCCGAGCGGAAATTCTCGACAACGACATCGGCCTTCTCCGCCATCTTCATAAAGATCGCGAGCCCGTCCTTGGTCTTCAGGTCGAGGGTGAGGCTGCGCTTGTTGCGATGGAGGTTCTGAAAATCGAAACCGTCGCGCCGCGTGCCGGTCACGTCGCGGCCGTCGTCGCCGCGCCGCTCGATCTTGATAACATTGGCGCCCCAATCCGCGAGCTGGCGCACCGCGGTCGGCCCGGCGCGGGCATGACAGAGATCGAGAACGGTAAATTTCGAAAGCGGCAGGGTTCCGATGCTCACGAATAAGGCCCTTCGATCAGGATCAACACGCTCCTGAGCTTACACCTGCCGCGCGCGCTCCGGTCAAGTTTCGATGCCGATGGCGCGGTGACGCGCGCAAAAATCTGCGGGACGAATGTCCGCATGGAAAGATCCTTCAAGAGTTTTCAAAATCTTCGGGCCTGCCTGCAGCGGAGGCGGCTTTCAGCCAAAACCTTAGCTCGTGGCAGTGCCACCGATGGTGGGCTTATTGCACAGCCTGACCGGTACCATCTAGGCTAGAAGCATGTTCTAGATCGGCATGCTGATCCGATGGTGTGTAATGACGCTGAGCATAAAGACTGCCGAAGCCGACCGTCTTGCTCGCACGCTCGCGGCGTTGACCGGGGAGAGCATGACCGAGGCGGTAACCGTCGCGCTGCGCGAGCGTTTGGCGCGCGAACAGGCACGACGAAAGGGTGCCGCCGACCTCCCTTCCCGCCTCGCCGCGTTCTCCGGGCGCATTCACGCCGCTTACGATACGCGGACGGTAACCAAATCGGAGTGGGACATCGCGTCTGGAGAAGAGCGATGATCGTGGTCGACAGCTCTGCACTCATCGCATTGTTGTTTGGTGAGCCTTCGGCGAGCGACCTCGCAACGCGGCTTGCGGCAGACAGCAGTCGGGTGACGTCTGTCGCCTCCTATCTCGAGGCCGGAACGGTTTTGGCTGGGCGGCGCAGATCACGTCGCTTCCGCGCGATCAATGATCTCGACAGGTTTTTGAGCGAAGCCGGTATCGAGCTCTCTCCTGTTGATGTAACTCAGGGGCGTCTCGCATTGCGCGCCCGCATTACCTACGGCCGCGGTATGGGTCATGGCGGCGTGCTCAATTTCGGCGACGCGTTCTCTTACGCCCTTGCCAAATCGCTTGATGCGCCGTTGTTGTTCGTGGGCAACGACTTCGCCGCCACCGATATCACCTCTGCGCTCGCCAAAGACGGCTGATCGACCCTCAGGTTTCGATGCCGATGGCGCGGCGGAAGCGGGTCTTGAGGTAAACGCCATCGCGCGGCGGCAGCACCCGCGGCGGCTCGTCGGCGCGGATCGCAATCCGCGCGAACAATGTCGTCGCCGACTTACCTATGCGGCCGGCAAAGTCACGCACGCCCAACTCGTCGCTGATATCGAAGATCTCCTCGATGCCGCAGGCGCGCGCGATGCCGACCAGTTCGACCCCGGCGCCGGTATGGCTCGTCTGCATGCCGGTCTCGCCGTAATGGCCGTTGTCGAACACCGCAATCGACAGGTTCGGCGGGCGCTGGACGCCGATTGTCGCAAGCCCGCCCAATCCCATCAGCAACTCGCCATCGCCGGTGACGACCAGCACACGGCGCTGGGGCTGAGCGATCGCCAGACCGAGCCCGATCAGCGCCGCCGACCCCATCGCCCCCCACAAATAGAAATTGCGCGGGTCATCGCCGACCGACGCGGCGTCCCAGGTGGTCGAGCCGAGCCCGGTGATCAGCAGCAGATCGTCGCGCTTGTCGAGCAACAGGCGGATCGCCAGACGGCGGTCGAGGCGGCCGTTCGAAATCATTGAACCCACCGTTTGGCGCCAAGCAGCCGCTGGGCCAGCAGGACGGCAACCGCGATATCGCCGTTGAAGGCGATGTCGATTGCGGCCGCGACCGTCTGTGCCGCGTCCTCTGCAGTCCCGACGCGGTAGACGAGAACATCCATCAGCTCGAGCGCCGGCTGGGTCTTCAGCCCCATCGGCACCTGCCACGGGTTGAATTCGCCCCATTCGCCGCGCATCGCCACAAGCATAAACAGCGGGAAGCGGCAGTTCTTGGCGAGCGAGAGCATGTTCACGCAGTTGCCGACCCCGCTCGACTGCATCAGGAGGGCGGCGCGCTGACCGCCGAGCCATGCACCGGCGGCGATCGCCACACCCTCCTCCTCCGATGTCAGCGGGATTGCGTGCATCTCGGCGTCGGCCTCGACGAGTTCGATAAGCCGCGCATGCCCGGCATCGGGTACATAGCCGACCTGGACGATGCCGGCCTCTTTCAGAACCGCGAAAATCCGATCGCGCCAGTCTGCCGTCGGCGAAGGTCTGCGCTCACTCAAGGTCAATCTCCGCTACGGTGTCGCAGACGAGGGTAGCATGCAGCGTTCGGCGGCTTGAATTCCTTCCATCCGCGAACCATAGAGAGGACCATGAGCGGCGAACCAGACGATATCGTCTTGGTGTACCTTCGGCGGATCGACGCCAAAATCGATCGCGTGATCGACGGCATTCAGGACTTGAAGCATAGCGTGACCTCGCTCGAAGGCCAGATGGCGAGTGTGCGGACCGACACGGCGGCGATGTCATTGCGCATCGACCGCGTCGAGACCCGGCTCGACCGGATCGAACGCCGGCTCGACCTCGCCGCCGCGCCAACCGGTTAACTCGGATTTTCGCTCGGGCGCGGACCGGTATAACGGGCGCGCGGCCGGATTAGGGTGCCGGTTTCATATTGCTCGATCGCATGCGCGATCCAGCCGACTGTCCGCCCGATTACAAACAGACTGAGTGCCGCACCCTGCGGCAAACCCAGGCCCGCTGTCGCCGCGGCGAGCGCGAAATCGACATTGGGGCGCTGGCGAACGAGCCGCGA
>JAFAHP010000512.1 GCA_019237175.1 Alphaproteobacteria bacterium | reverse complement strand
AAGCTCAGCTCGTTGCCGTCGGGATCGGTGATGTGGAAGAAGCGCTCGCCCCATGAGGCGTCGCGCGGCTCGGTGTCGGGGCGATAGCCGTCGGCAACCAGACGCGCATAGAGCGCGTCCACATCGGATTCGTAAAAGATCACGCGCCCCCACCACGACCAGCGCCGCTCCGCGGTAGCCGCAATCAGGTTCAGATATCCGGGACCGGCGCGGAAGCTGGTGAAAGATGCCTCTTCACCGCCATAGAGGATCTCAAACCCGATACCACGGTAAAATTCGACTGCCTGCCGCATATCGTGCGTCGCCAGGGTAACGGCGCTGATCGCGGTGATCATGGCGACCGGCGCCGCTTGTCACGCCTCGGCCGAGCCAGCCTCGATCGTTGTGGTGACGACCTTGCGGGCAGTCTCACGCAAGAGCTCGATGTCCGCCTCCGGCGTCGGCGCCGGTGCCACGCCGGACACGATGCGGTCGTGGCTGTAAGTCGGGATCACGCCGCCGTTGCGTAGAATGCGACAGCCGAGATCCTCGCCGTTTTTCACTGCGCGAATTCCGCGGCGGATCATGTTGCGCATCATGATGATGCCGCGGTCGGTCGAGGCGAGATGCTCGAGCCCATGCCGGGCGATGCCGCCATGGATGCTGACCTGCGCGTCATAATCGCCTGGAACGCGCTGACGCTCTTCATAGGGCCGGCTATCGTCCTGGCCAAACCCTGGTCCCCGCCGTACCTCCTTACCCTCGGGCGCACGATGATAGCCGATCTGCATCGTGTGGGTGTCGTCGAGCGGTACCGCCCAGGTGGTCGCTTGCGGCCGGCTGACCGAATTGCGTAGGGCCATCGGGTCGGCATTGGGTGGGAATTGGTGAATGTTCGGAAGGATGAAATCGGCGACTCGCACCCAGACCCGATCGCTCTGCCGGCGCGTGTCGATGTACACCATGCCGAGAGGTGTCTCCATCCAGTCCCATTCGGGCTTTTCCTTGAAGTCTTCCGTAAACCCCTCGCTGCCCGGCAATGTGTGCAAAAAGGCGAGGTGGGCCGGATCCATGCTGTTTTCTTTGACCTGCAGCCAGTTGCATTCCCAAATCGTCGGCGCGCGTGCGGTCTGCCGATAGCCCGGCATGTCAAAGGTATCCAGGATCGGAAAATCCGGTTGTTTGTCGGGCGGTCCCATATAGGTGAAGACCAGCCCCGCATGCTCGCGTGCCGGGTAGGCGCCGTGGAACAACCGATCCTTTAGCGTGCTGTCGGCAGGCTCGCCCGGGGTTTCGAGAATTGTGCCGTCGGCGCCAAAAAGCCAGCCATGATAGCAGCAGCGGATGCCGTGCTGGTCGATCAGTCCGAATTCGAGCGAGGTGCCGCGGTGCGGGCAATGCAATTCGAGAAGGCCGATGGCACCGCTCTGGTCGCGAAAGGCAACGAGGTCTTCGCCGAGGATGCGAAGCCGCCGCGGCACTTTGCCAAGCTCGGATGACTGGATGACCGGCTGCCAGAAGCGCCGCAGATATTCGCCGCACGGGGTTCCAGGACCGACACGGGTCAGTTCTTTATCCGCTGTCGGCCGTTCGCGATGATAATAGGCGCTATAGGTTCGGTTCAAAAACGGTGCTCGTTCCGACATCGTGCTTCTCCTCGACCGCGCGTTTGGCCATCCGCCACCACCCTCCCTCCCCGCGAGCGGCAAGGGTTGGGGGGTCTCCTGCTCTTCGGCAGCGTCAAATGCCCGCGTTCGGATAATGAAATCGCTTCCCGCGGCGGGTCAAGGCTCCCCCACATCGATCCCGCTGCCGGCTGAGCTGGCAGCGTTCGTATACAACCATGCGGTTTGCAGCAATTCAGCGGTTCTACAAAATACAGCGAATTTACAGCAGAATTCCGCTCTTGGTTGATGATCCGCCCCGGTTGAATATCGGCCTCCGGTGTGCGCGGACCAGAAAATCATCGACTGCTCATGGCGGCTAGTCTGCGCCGCGAATATGGCAAAATCTTCGTTGAGGCGGATCCAAGCCGGAACTGCCGGACCAGGAAGCCTACGGGTCGGCTGTTCCCGGCCTCGGCACGCCGAGACGCTCTCCTCAGCGTTGCTCCAGCCGCTCCGGTTGACGTGCAAAAGCCCACGCAGACGCCATGTTACATTCGTTTATTGCACACCTCCGGCACCTCGCCTGTTTCGCACGCGCCGAGGCGCCGCTCGAGAAATTCGCGCTCCATCGGGTTGCGCGCCAGAGCGAGCGCCGCACGGAAGTGCTCACCTGCGGTCCGGGATCTTCCGCAGCGCAGTGCAAGTTCGCCAAGGGCAGCCGAATAAAACGGATATGCCATCAGACGATCATGCTCGGTTATCGCTCGGATTGCCGCGATGCCGTGTTCGGCCCCGTCACGCTGTGCCAGTGCGATGGCACGGTTGAGTGCGACGATCGGCGACGGCCGCAGGGTCATCAACCGATCATAAAGAGACACGATCGTTGCCCAATCCGTGGCCTCCATTCGAGGCGCTGAGGCGTGATGCGATGCGATCGCCGCCTCGAGGTGGTATTCGGTAAGTTCGGAGCCCGCGGCGGAGAGCGCCAGAAACCCCAGACCCTCGGCAAGGAGCTCCTGGTCCCATTGCCCTCGATCCTGCTCAAAGAGCGGCACCAGATGACCCGAGGCATCGACGCGCGCGGGAAGGCGCGCCGCATCCAGGCACATCAGTGCCGCAAGCGCATAGGTCGCGGGTGTGGCGCCAGGCGGGTGCTCCAGCAGCATTGCGGCGAGCCGCATCGCCTCTCGACAAAGCTCGGCCCGCACCGCGCTCTCGGGCGAGGCGCCGTGGTAACCTTCGTTAAACAATAAATAGAGTGCGCGCTGAACGGCCGGAAGCCGGGCCGAGAGTTTGTCGGGGTCGGTTGTGTCAAACAGCCGTTTCGACGTTGCCAGGACCTTTTTTGCCCGCGTTATCCGCTTCTCGGCCGCGGCATGACTGCTGACAAACGCGCTTGCGACCTCGTCCACGCTGAAGCCGCACAGGATATGCAGGATCAGCATCACCTGCGTCGCCTCGGGCAGCTGCGGATGGCAGCAGGAGAACATCAGGCGCAAGAGGTCGTCCTTGATGATATTGGGCGCAAAGTATTCCTCGACGACCGGGGCGAGCGTCCATTCGCTCTCGATCCACCGGCCCAGTTCCGGTGCAAAGTTCCGCGCGGTGCGCTCCCGCCGCAGGACGTCCAAGGCGCGGTTCTTGGCGGCGGTCATCAACCAGGCGCAAGGATTTTCCGGCACACCGCGAATTCGCCACACCTCCAGCGCCCGGCAGAAGGCGTCCTGCACGACGTCTTCCGCCAGCGCCAGATTGTGGATGCCGAAGAGGCGCGTCAGCGCGGCGACCATGCGCCCGGATTGGTGCCGGAAGAGATGGTCGCCGGACGCCATGTCACATGCTCATAGTCTGGATCGGGCGTACCTCGACCGCGCCGCCGAGCTCCAGGATCGGGCACCCCTTGGAGAGTTCGACAGCCTGCGCCAGATCGCGGGCTTCGATGATGCTGAACCCGCCGACGACATCCTTGGCCTCGGCAAAGGGACCGTCGGTGACGATCTTCTGGCTGCCCTTGACCACCACGCCGCCATTCTCGAGCGGGTGTCCCAGCTCTTTCAGGTGACCATTGGCGCCGAGCTCCTGAAACCACGCCCGCCATTTCACCAGATGCTGCTGGCGCTCTTCGGGCGAGCCGGTCTGATCCGCCCGGCCGCGATAAAGATAGGTGAACTCGCTCATGTTGCTTCTCCACTGATGGGTTTGCTAGCGGCTATACGACGTTTGACGCGCGCCGCAACGGACAGTTTTTTCGTCGCGCGCGGTACCAGCCGAACCGCCCGGTTGAGCCGAGGAAACTTCCCGGCGCCGATGCGGGGTCGAGGATACCTCCAGCTCGGCATCGGGTTCGCGGAAGGCCAGCCGATCGAAGTCGTCCGCGAACGCGTCGGGTGCTGAGAGATAGCTGGAGCTCGCGAAGCCGCCTCCTGAAGCATGGAGCTCGGACGGGGCCGCACAAGATGCACCGCTCGGCCGACATGACGCCGCCAGAATGCTCCAGGCGCCGACGGCGACCAGGGCGCAACAGCACCAGGCGGCGAGGATCTGACGCAGGGAATTCGATGTCACGGCTCTCCTCATTCTCTGCGTCGGTACGACGTTTGACGGGTGTGGCGACAGACAATTTTGTCGACGGCCGATCGCCGCGGCGGTCAGCGGGTGACCACCGGTATTGCCCTCGGCGTCGGCCCCGATCACATAGAGCCGCTGTTGGTGCGATCGGAGACTCGCCGGTGGCTATGGACGAAGACATGGCCCAGCGCATGCGCGGCGTCCTCGCCGGGGCCGGCGAGGTGCGCGAGGTCAAGATGTTCGGCGGGTTGTGCTTTATGCTGAACGGCAACATGGTCGCCGGAACATCGGCGCGCGGGCTTATGCTCCGGGTCGGCAAAGACCAAGAGGTACTAGCGCTGGCGCGCCCGGGGGCTCGGCCGATGGAGATGCGGGGGCGGCGGATGGCGGGTTACCTCCGGGTCGATCCGCCGCCACGCGACGAAGAGGGGTTGCGGGACTGGTTGGCGCTGGCCATAGCCTTTGTCCACACCCTGCCGCCAAAGCCGGCGAAATCCGCGTCCCGGCGCGGGAAAAGCAGATAAGAAAAATCGCGCGGCGTGTGCCCGCTATAGTTGCTTCACGCATCCAGATCGCAGGCTCGAGACTGGACGAACCGCCTATTTCAAAGGCTATTGGTTGGAAATCGTCGCGGTTGTCCCGTCGAATTTGGTCAACTCGACAGTGAACGGCTCGTTGTACGTTTTCGCTCTATCCCTGAGGAAGCTGAGCGCCACTGCCTCGCCCAGCAGCAAGGAGGTGTCGGTGTCGCTGCGCCAGTGGATGCCGGCGTGGATGCCATGACCGAAACTGACGTTGTGGCCGAGCTTATTTAGTTCGCCATTAACCGTGAGCTGGCCCGCATCCGGACCCGTGTAGGGAACGAGCGACAGGCCATCGCTCGCAGGCACCATCGGGTCCGGGATCACGAAATCGCCGTCAAAGAAGAACTTCAACACCGTAATGCAGGCGCCC
>JAFAHP010000076.1 GCA_019237175.1 Alphaproteobacteria bacterium | reverse complement strand
GAGCGCTCGCATCGCCATTTGACCGGGCGCCCGAGCTTCTTTGCCGCCCACAGCACCAGGCGGTGGTCGACATATTGCCACCCCTTGGCGCCGAAGCCGCCGCCGACATCGCGTACGATCACCCGCACCTGGCTCTCCGGCACACGGAAGACCATGCCGGCGAGCATGTTGCGCACCCGATGCGGGTAATTGACGTCGGCATGGAGGGTATAGCGGTCCTCGGCCGTATCGTAGGCGCCGAGCGACCCGCGCGGTTCCATGTACTGGGCATGGACGCGGCTGACGACGTAGCGCCGCTCGACGATCCGGTCGGCATCGGCGAACGCCGCCTCGGTGGTGCTGCGGTCACCGCGCTCATAGGTGTGCGAAATGTTGTCTGGATTGTCGTCCCAAAGAGGCGGCGCTTCCGGCATCGCCGCCTCGGCGACCGAAGTCACCGCGGGTAGCGGCTGGTAATCGACCTCGACCAGTTCGGCGGCCTCTTTGGCTTCGTCGACGCTCTCGGCGACCACCATTGCGACGGTATCACCGACATAGCGCACTCGGTCGACCGCGATTGCCGGCCGCGGCGGGGCAAAGGCCGGCGATCCGTCCGCCCTTTTGCGCGGCATTGCCGCCTTGGGCATCGCCAGCCCGTCGTTCTGGTAGTCGGCCCCCGTATAGACGGCAAGAATACCCGGTGCCCTCGCTGCGGCGGCGATATCGATCCCCCGGATTTTGGCGTGTGCGTGCGGTGAGCGGACGAACACCGCGTAAGCTTGCCGCGGCAACGCGACATCGTCCTGAAACCGGCCCTTGCCGGTCAACAGCCGCTGGTCTTCGAACCGCCGCAGCGGCTGACCCACTCCGAATTTGATCATTGCGCCACTATCACTCATGTAGCAGTCCAGGTGATGACGTTGACCAACCAAATAGCCGTCATGCCCGGACTTTGTTCCGGGCTTCCACGAATGCGCGGCGCCAGCGGCGGAGTGCGCCGAAGACGCGGATGGCCGGGACAGGCCCGGCCATGACAAGACCTGACAGTAAGCGCTAGCATTCAACCACCCCTGCAGCCTAGACAAAGCGGCAGGAAATTGATCCGAGGGGCCCGTAATCGATGTGGAAGACGTCACCGGCGCGCGCTTCCACCGTGCCGGTGAACGATCCGCTCAAGATGAACTGACCCGGCTCGAGGGCTATGTCGAAGGGGGCCAGCTTGTCGGCGAGCCAAGCCACCCCATTGGCCGGGTGGTTCAGCACCGCGGCCGCAACCCCGGACTCTTCGATGACGTTGTTGCGGTAGCACAGCACTGCGACCCAGCGCAGGTCAACCTCAAGCGGGCGGATCGGCCGGCCGCCGACCACCAATGCCGCGTTCCCGGCATTGTCGGCGATGCTGTCCAGCACTGAGCGCGGCTTTTCGGTCTCGGGGTCGATGCGATGGGTACGACCATCGACGATCTCGGCAGCGGGAACGACATACTCGGTTGCGCTCAGCACGTCGAAGATCGTGCAACCGGGGCCCTTGAGGCGTTGGCCGAGGACAAAGCCCAGCTCACATTCGAGACGGGGCTGGATAAAGCGACTGATCGGAATGTCGGCGCCGTCGCCATAGAACATGTCGGCAAGCAACGCCCCGTAATCGGGCTCTGTGATATTCGCCTGGCGCTGCATCGCGCGCGAGGTCAGACCGATTTTGCGACCGCGGATCCGATTGCCTTCGGCGAGCTTCAGCTCGACCCAGCGGCGCTGCACCGCATAGGCGTCTTCGATCGTAAAACCGGGATATTGCACCGAGGGCGGGCGAATTCGCCGCCGCTCCTTCTCGGCAGCATGATAGCCCCGCGCGATCGCCTCGATCGTCGCTTTGTCGAGCATCGTTCTGGCTCCCCGATCTGCTCGGAAGCGGCTCTAAACCAATCCCAGTTCGTCTTGGCCGGGCTTGGCCCGGCCATCCACGCGATACGGCACGCGCCTTGCCCTTTTCTCGTGGATACCCGGCCCAAGGCCGGGCAAGACGATGCTGAGATTTTGCCGGAATTTGATCACACTCTCTTTCGCGGGAGTGGCCGCAGAGGCGGACGTCACAGCACAGCAAAGAACGCCGCTTGCACCATGGCCCGGCTGCCCGCAGGCAGCGCTGTGGTGTGGCGCGCCGGGCGCGAGTTCGGGTCGGGAAACATTTTGACCCATTCGGCATTCAGCGCCTCGCGCTGTGTGGCCGGGTCCTGCACGTAAAAATCGATTTTGACGATGTTCTCGGGGGTACCGCCGGCATTCTCGATGGCGGCGCGGATATAGTTAAACACATTGGCGACCTGCGCTTCGAGGGTTGGCGGCAATTCGCGCGTGCCGGGATTGGTCCCGCCGATGACGCTCGACATCACGATATTGCCGACCCGGCTCGCATTCGGGATTGGATTCTGATGACTGAACCCCGCAAACATAATACTGCGGCGTTCTGGCATGGTTCCCTCCTTCGGTTCGTTCGCAGATTCGGGCGTCGACAGCTGTGCTGCGCCAGCGCGGCGTATCTCCCGAATTGGTGCCAGATTACGAAAAAGCCGGGATTTGCGCTAACCGGCAGCGCTTAATTCAAGATATAAGCAACGCTTATGAGTGCAGTCCGCTCGACAGGCACGCGCCTCGGCAAGGCACCGCGTAAAAAGGCCGCGGCGACCATCGCCACCGATCTACCGGGGACGAGCGTCGAACAAAAGCTGGCGCCCGCTTTGAAACAGGCAAAACTCGACCTGTTGCCGATCCTCTACGAGCTGTTGCGCACCCGCAGCGTAACCCGCACCGCGCGGGCCCTCGGCATCTCGCAGCCTGCCGTCAGCCAAGCGCTGCGGCGGCTGCGCGCAACCTTTGGCGACGATCTCCTTGTCGCGGTCGGCCGAGATTTGCACCCGACCGACCGCGCTTTGACCTTGTTGCCATCTCTCGAAACTGTCCTCGCCGGGATCGGCGCGTTACTACAGCCGACTACCCGATTTGATCCCGAGACCGAAGAACTTCACGTCATGATCATGACGGCCGACTATGTCAGTCTGCTGCTCGCGCCGATCCTGGCCGAGATCTGTTCGCGCGAGGCGCCACGCGTGGTCTACGAGTTTGTTTCGGGCGGAGCGCGCAGCATTGATGATTTGGCGGGGATCGACTTCTTGATCGCGCCGCGGGCCTTTGGACACACCCTGGGCAAGCGGGTCGGTATGCTGCCGCTATGGCGGGACGAAGTCGTGTGCCTCGCTGCAGCGCGCAATTCCGTCATTCCGTCGAGCATCGGCCCGCAGGCGTTCCGCCGGCTACGCCAAGTCGCCTACCAGATGAACCCGAATGTTCCCGAACGCGTCCGCACGTTGTTGCAGCCGACCTCTGTTCTCGAGACGAGGCGCGTGTGCACCTTGCCCGATTTCCTGGTGCTCGGCGCCGTCGTCGATCAGGCGGATTGCGTGGCGCTCGTTCCGCGCAAGGTGGCCAATGAACTCGTCCGCTGGCGCGATCTCAGGATCGTCGAGCTCAACTATGCCAACAAGCATTTGGCGATCGACGCCTATTGGACATTGGCGGCGGGCAATCGGCGCGGGCACGCCTGGTGCCGAGCCCTATTGTCCCGCGCCGCCGCGCGCATCGCGGCGCCAGACGAGGGGCCGGAAGAGAGAGGGTGAGCGTACAGGCGTTATTGGGACGTTTCTCAGCCTTAGCCAGCCTGCTAGTGAAACAGGGTGACAGCGCGCGACCGGCCTTGGGCCGGCCCGAGGATAAACTCCGGCCGGTGTCCATGGCCGATATGGATCCCGGCCTGCGCCGGGATGGTTGGTGGTGGGCTTGACGGCAGACGGCAAAACTTCTCGATTAGGACACGGGAGACAGACCCATAGATAAAGAGGCGGAGATGACATTCGACGAGGAAGCGGCGATCGACAGCTTTTGGCGAGCGCGACAGCGCGGCGATTATTTCCCGGTCGCGTGGTTCGATCGCCTCTCTCTAGATCAGGCCTATCGCATTCAGCTGGGCTTGGTCGCCCGCCGCTATCGCGATGCCGGCGAACGGCAGATCGGGTGGAAAGTCGGGCTGACCGCCGAACCCATACAACAGCAGTTCGGGTTCCATGAGCCGGTCTTCGGGTGCGTTCTGGACCGCAAACCCTCCGGCCACGTCTTTGGTCCCGATGAGCTGATCAACCCCGGTTTCGAGAACGAGCTGTGCTTCAAGGTCGACCGTCCGTTGGCGGGCGAGATTGCATTGGCGGAAGCGCGCGGGGCAATTGAACTTGTTTACCCGGCGTTGGAAA
>JAFAHP010000062.1 GCA_019237175.1 Alphaproteobacteria bacterium | reverse complement strand
GAGGCGGTCGCTTGCTCGCGCTGCCTCGGAGGTCGGCTGTGGCTTTGGCGGACCGCCAATTTGCTAGGCGATCACCTTGGCTTGGCGCAGATCGTCGAGGGTCGTGCGGTCATAGCCGAGAATGCCCGAAAGCACCGCGTCGGTGTGCTGGCCGGGGGTCGGCACCGGGCCGATGCGGCCGGGCGTCTTCGACATTTTGATCGTCGCACCGGGCAGATACATCTCGCCGGCCACGGGGTCCGCCATCCTGACCAGCATCTCGCGCTCCCAGAGATGCGGGTCCTTGGCCACTTGCGGGATCGTTTTGACCGGCGCCACCGGGATGTCGGCCTCGACGAGGGCGGTGACGATCTCCTCGACTGTATGGTCGAGACACCAGGCCTCGACCTTTTTGCGCGGCGAATCATCGAGCGACATGCGGCCGGTGAAGGCGCCGGTATTGGCGACGGCATCAGGATCGCCGGTGGCGATCCGCAACAGCCGTGAGCCCATCTCGCGGCCGGACGCGGAAATCACCACGTGGCCGTCCTTGGCCTTGTAGGGCGGGCGGCCGCCTTCGCCGCCCTCCTGACCGGTCGCGAGGTAGTAGGAGGTCGGGATCTCGACCATGGTCAGCCCCGAATCCATCAGGCAGACATCGACCTCCTGGCCCTCGCCGGTGCGGTCGCGGTGATGCAATGCCGCTAGCATGCCGATCGTCGCGTGCAGTGAGGTATAGCGGTCGACGATCGAGGAGGCGGTGCCGAGCGGCTGGCCGACCGGCATCCCGGTCAGGCTCATCAGCCCGCTCATCGCCTGGCCCAAGGGGTCGAAACCCGGGCGCTCGCGATAGGGGCCATACTGGCCAAAGGCCGAAACCGAGCCGAGGATGATGTCTGGCTTCAGCTCGCACATTCGTGCATAGCCGAAGCCCATCTTGTCCATGACACCGGGGCGGAAATTCTGCAGCACGATGTCGGCGGTCTTGACCAATTCGGCAAAAATTTTCTTGCCGCGGGGGTGGCGCAGGTCGAGGCACAAGCTCTTTTTGCCGCGATTGTAGACCGAGAAATACACACTCTGGCCGCGCACCAGCGGCGGCGACTTCCGGGTTTCTTCGCCGCCCAATTTCTCGATCTTGATGACTTCGGCGCCAAGGTCGGAAAGGATCATGCCGCCGCGTGGGCCGGCCTGATAACGCGCAAGTTCCAGCACCCTGATTCCGTCGAGAGCCCCACCCATTTCTGCCTCCAACAGGTTCGTGCCCCGCAGTTCAGCTAACACCGCGCGTCGAGCCGAGTCAAACAGCCGAGCGCAGGTACGAGACCGCCTGTCAAGGTAAAACGCTGCGGGCTTGCTCGCGGCGGTCGGGCGTGAAAACCTGCGCATCTGGAGCGGGCCGCGGCAGAACCCCTGATCCAAGCTGGGCCGCGCACGCACAAAGCGGAGGGAGTGAAATGCGCGTCGTCATCGTCGGCCAGCAGGCCTTTGGCAAGGCGGCATTCGATGCCTTTATTGCGCGCGGCGACGAGGTCGCCGCCGTGTTTGCCGCACCGGAGCGGCCGGGAGCTCGACCCGATCCGCTGGTCACGGCTGCGGAAGAGCGAAAGCTGAGGGTACATCGCTTTGCGCGCTATTCGGCCGACGAGGCCAAGGGCGCACTTGCCGAGTGCGGCGCCGACATCGGCGTGATGGCCTATGTCCTGCAGTTCGCGCCGCCAGAGTTCTGTGCCATCCCAAAGCATGGGATGATCCAGTTTCACCCGTCGCTGCTGCCATTGCATCGTGGACCCTCCTCAATCCCTTGGGCGATCATCCGCGGGCGCCAGGAGACTGGGCTGTCGATCTTCCGCCCCACCCCTGGGCTCGACGAAGGGCCGGTGATCCTGCAAAAGCGGGTGCCGATTGGCCCCGACGACACCGCCGGCTCGCTCTATTTCGACAAGATCTTTCCGCTCGGCATCCAGGCGCTCGTCGAGGCCGCCGACCTCGTGGTTTCGGGCCGCGTCACCGAAACCACCCAGGATGAAAGCCAAGCGACCTACGAGGGCTGGGTGCGCGACGCGGAAAGCCACATCAACTGGGCCAATCACGTCGATTTCGTTTACGATCTGATCCGCGGCTGCAATCCGGCGCCGGGTGCGTGGACGATGTATGGCGACAAGAAGCTTTATCTGTTCGACGCCAAAAAGATCGTCGCTGCGACCTTTGGGACCGTGCGCGGCAAGAAGATTGGCGAGGTCGTGTCGGCC
>JAFAHP010000047.1 GCA_019237175.1 Alphaproteobacteria bacterium | reverse complement strand
AAAAATCGACCGCGCACATCGCCGACACCGCGAGGCGCTATCACCTTGACTTCGGTCAAATCCGTATCGAGCACTTGCACATTGTTGATGCGCGCCACTATCCGCTACCCCTTAATCATGCGATGCGATCGAATATGGCGGGATATCGTAAGACGGTATGAGCGGCTCCGTCCAGACGCTGCTCCCGGTCGACGCTTCGAGCTCCTCCCGCTCGGGCTCGGCGAGCCATAGCTGCCCTGCTTCGGCGATGGTAACGCTTTCGCTCGCCGGCGTGTGGACACCCTGGCGACTCTCGATCTTGGTTTCGTCGAGCCAAGTGTTCGCCTCACGCCTCGTCTTAAACGTCCGAATGTGCCGGCGCCGCTTCTCGTCGATATAGTCCGCCACCCAGGCGGACTGTTCGCCCTTCGCGTCCGTCCAGGTGCGCTTCCTGACCTTGGCCATGTGCTGTCCGGTTCTCTCTAATCGGCCGCTTCGACAACCAAAGGCGTGATCGCCTCGAGCCGCACTTCCGCCTGCAGCCGGGTGAGAGCCCTTGCTGCGGCCCCCGCACACGCCTCGAATTCACGAACCCGCTTACCTGCGAGGAAGTCGGATGTTGGTTCATCGCGGCAGTTCCATATTGCCATCGCATGCGGCTGACCGTCAAAAATTACGGCTCACCGTTATGTTACGTGTCTGATAACGGTCAACGGAATTTTTCCGCGCGGAGAAACCAACCAAAGGAAGGTCAAAGTTGACGGTCAACGGTGGGCGCGGCATCATCCACACCGCGATCGAAAACTCTAAGCTCGAACCACTGGCGCCGAACACGGAACCGTTGCGGCCGGCATGGCGCCAGCCCATGGGCAAGGGCGGTGAAGACGATGAGTATCTCGCCCTGATATCCGTATCCCCGTCGGCAGGCCTTGCGGTCCCGGCTTCTCCTCTCAGCCAATCCCCTCGCGCTTCTCCCAAACCGGAGACGGTGAGAAGCACCGGTCCGGCAAGATCGGGCCGACCGCCGCGCGACACGATTGCCGCAACCGGGTTGTCGCGCGCCGCCGCGACCAGCGCCGCCGCGGCCCCGGTGCTGGCGCCGAAGTAGCCACTGGCGAGACCCGCCGTCTCCGGTTGCCGCCGTACCCAGGCGGTCGCCGTCAGCAAGCGCTGGGCAAGAAGCTCGATGTCAAAGACGTTGCGGCGATCACGTTCCTCTTCCGCCGTAAGCAGATCGAAGAGAAGGGTGCCAAGACCAACCTGCCGCAGTGCCGTGGCGACCGAGTTGTTGCGCGGGCTAAAGCGCCCGCTACCGCTCCCATGGGCAAACAGGACGATGCCTGTTGCTGCCCGCGGCAGGCCCAGAAGCCCATCGAGCCCAACGGGAGAGATCGTAATGTCGCGGATCGGCTCGTTCTGCATTGTCTTGTGCATCGCTTCCTGCCGATTGCGCTGTACCGAGATCGTTGCCCACCCGCGGACGGCCGCATTGCGCCAAATCAATTCCTCGACTTGCCGGCACTGCCTGCATCTCGACGGCCGGGTTCTTTTGGACGGCAAGCGCATCGGATTGAGCTAGATCAAGGCAGCATTTCCGCATTGCGGGCACTAATGGCGTTGGGGTCACCTCGCGGGAGAGGGGGTCGCAGTGCAACGGTTATCGCAGCCGGACGATCACTCGCCTCGCCAGTCGATTGGCCGTCTCAATCGGCTGTTTGGCGAGCTGAACGCCTCCCTGCTGGCCATCGCAATCGGGCTCGCCGCGCTCGACTTCACTTGTTTCGCGGTGCTGCGAATATCCACCGAGCTAACCCGCGCATCGTCGGCGGGGCAGACGACCTCGCCGAGGCTCTTTGTTCCCGCGGGAGATATCGTACCGGGAATGAAGATGCTCTCGGCCGGCGCTCCAAAATCAGTGAGTAAAGAGCCGCCGTGACCTATCCCTTGATTCCCAAGAACGTAGCCGATTATTCGGAGCGGCCCAATCTCGTTGATTATGCCGCTGTGCGATGCGGCTTCGATTGGGTCGAGGCACGCGCTTTGCTCGACGGTCTCCCGCGCGATCGCGGGTTGAACATCGCCTACGAGGCGGTCGACAGGCATCTACAGGGGCCGCGCGCCGACCGGGTCGCCATACGCTGGCTCGGCAAGACCGGAGCACGGCAAGACCTCACTTACCGTGACCTGGCCGCGGCCACCAACCGCTTCGCCAATGTTCTGAGACAGCTGGGATTGTGGCCGGGCGATCGTGTCTTTGTATTGCTCGGGCGCGTAGCGGAACTGTACGTCGCTGTGCTCGGCGCTCTGAAAGCGAAATGCGTGGCGTGTCCCTTATTCTCGGCGTTTGGTCCCGAGCCGATCGCCACTCGCCTCGATATCGGCGAGGCTCGTCTGCTGGTCACGTCCGACGCCCTCTATCGCCGTAAAGTCGAGGGATTGCGCAGCCGCCTAGGCAACCTCACCCATGTGATCCTCGTCGATGACGGTCCCGCGCTCCGCGACACGATGCGATGGAAGATGCTAATGGCCGCGGCGAGCGACGATTTCGAGGTGCCTGCAACCGATCCCGCAGACATGGCGCTCTTACACTTCACCAGCGGTACCACGGGCCGGCCGAAAGGCGCAATTCACGTTCACGAGGCCGTCGTTTCGCACTATGTGACGGGGCTTTACGCCCTCGATCTACATGACGACGATATCTTCTGGTGCACGGCGGATCCGGGTTGGGTGACCGGGACGAGCTACGGCATCATTGCGCCATCACCTATCGCGAGGCTTGCCGCCAAGCGATCCGCGAGGCGCTGATGACCGATCCCCGTACTTTTGTTATGGGCGAGGACATCGGCCGCTACGGTGGTTGCTATGCAGTGACCAAAGGCTTGCTCGACGAATTCGGCGAGGAGCGCGTGCGTGACACGCCGCTGTCGGAGAGCACCTTCGTCGGCGCCGGCATCGGCGCGGCGATGGCCGGCATGCGACCAATCGTCGAGATCATGACCGTCAACTTCAGCCTGCTGGCGCTCGACCGATCGTCAACAATGCCGCCACGATCCCGCACATGTCCGGCGGCCAATTCGCCGTGCCGTTGGTGATCCGGATGGCTACAGGGGGCGGACGGCGGGTCGCAGCGCAGCACTCCCACAGTCTTGAAGGCTGGTACGCGCACATCCCCGGACTGCGCGTTTTGGCTCCCGCGATGCTGGAGGATGCGCGGTACATGCTCGCGGCGGCGCTCGCCGATCCGAACCCGGTTCTGATATTCGAGCACGTGATGCTCTACAACCTCGAAGGTCAGATCGATCCGGTGATCACCGAAGTGGACATCAGCCGAGCGAAGTGCCGCCGCGAAGGCACCGATATCCGTTTGATTGCCTATGGCAACGGGCTGTTCAAAGCGCTTTCGGCGGCCGAGATCCTGGCTGCCGAAAGCATTGCTGCCGAAGTGATCGATCTGCGCGTGCTGCGGCCGCTGGACACTAAAACGATCTTGGCCTCGGCATCGAAGACCAGACGCTGCGTGATTATCGACGAAGGCTGGAAGAGCGGATCGCTCTCCGCCGAGATCGGCATGCGGATCGTCGAGGAGGCCTTTTTCGAACTCGATGCACCTCTACGCCGAGTGTGCGGCCGGGAAGTGCCGATACCCTATGCGCCGCATCTGGAGGACGCAGCACTGCCCCAGCCGCCCGAAATAGCCGCGGCGGCGCGCGCCCTCGTGCGACCTGGCAAGACTGGATAGTGAGCGATTTTCGGATGCCGGCGCTCGGCGCCGACATGGAAGCCGGCACGCTCGTCGAATGGCTGGTCAGGCCCGGAGACCGCGTCAAAAAGGGCGATGTGATTGCCGTCGTCGAAACGCAAAAAGGTGCGATCGAGGTCGAGATTTTTGACGAAGGAATTGTCTCCGAGATTATCGCGCCGGTCGGAACGCAGGTTCAGGTGGGCGGCCTCTTGGCGCATATCGGCGAGCGCCGATCCGAGCCGCGCGAAGAGCCCGCACCCGCCAAACCGCCGCGCCAAGCCCCCCTTCCTCAGCCAACCGCCGCTCCGGCGCCGCAGGGACGGGTCGAGGTTGTCTCATTGGGCGGAAAAATCACACCCGCGGCTCGGCGGCGTGCGGGTGAACTCGGCATGGACACTACGAATGTTCCAGGAACCGGCGTCGAAAACGCGGTAACGCTCGCCGATGTCGAGGCCGCGGCAGCCGCGCGCTCCCCGGAAACGGCCGCCGCCGCGGTGCTTCCGCCCGGCGCAGTGCCGCGCCGTTCGGGGTTCGATCCGGCCGAGATGCGCAAGGCTATTGCCGTGGCGATGGGGCGCTCCAAGCGCGAAATTCCCCATTATTATCTGAGTCATACCATCGATCTCGCGGCTGCACTGCACTGGCTCGAAACTTATAATAGGGCTCAGCCCGTACCGCACCGGCTGTTGCC
>JAFAHP010000015.1 GCA_019237175.1 Alphaproteobacteria bacterium | reverse complement strand
CCGATCGCGGCCGGCGGCTGACGATGCCTTTATTGATGCTGTGGGGTAGCCGCAGCTCGCAGGGCAGAGGCTATGATGTGCTCGCGGTCTGGCGTGAGCATGCCGAGGCCGTTCGTGGTCATGCGATAGAGAGCGGCCACTTCATTCCTGAGGAAGCCCCCGAGGAAACCTACCAGGCCCTGCGCGATTTTTTTGCCGGCGGTTCGGCCTGAAACCGGTCGCAATCACCAGCGTCGTAGGGCGGGATAGCGCGCAGCGCGCATCCCGCCGACCTCCCTTCGGCGCACGAAGATGGCGGAATGCGCTGTCGCTTTTCCGCCCTACGATACTGCGCCGAGATAACTCGCCGCCTAGCCGCCTTATAGTCGACGCTCGCGGAGGTGCCGAAGGAGAGCAGTTATGCGGTGCTACAGCAAATCGGCGACTGCCTTCCAGTATTGTTCCATCGACCGGATGTGGTCGCCTAAAGACCGGCCGGTGATGCGGTGCAGGTGGCCGCCCTCATAGTAATTGGCAAGCGTCAGGTGGGTGACGCCGATCGATTTCCACAACCGCACCTCTTCGTGCCATTCGACCTGGCTGCCGGCGCCGGCCGAGACCCGTGTGTCGATGCCGATCGTCGCCGGATCGCGGCCGGCCTCCTCGGTGTAGCGGCGTAATGTCGCGATTGCCGCCTTTGCCTCTTCGCCCGGCGGATAGGCGAGCGGCATCCAGCCGTCGCCCCATCTGGCACAGCGCCGCAAGGTTACATCCGCGTGGCCGCCGTACCACAGCGGGATCTTGCGCCCCGTCGGCAGCGGATTGATGCCGGCATCCTCGATTGTGTGCCACGTGCCTTTGAAGCTCGCATGCGGCTCGGCCCACAATGCCCGCATCACCTCTACCTGTTCTTCCGACCGGCGGCCGCGATTGCGAAAATTCTGATTGAGGCCGACAAACTCGATCTCGTTCCAGCCGACACCAATGCCGAGCCGGAAGCGGCCGCCCGACAACACATCGAGGGAGGAAGCCTGCTTGGCGACGAGCACGGTTTGGCGCTGCGGCAGGATCAACACTTGCGTCGAGAGGTCGCCGATATTGGTGCAGCCGGCGAGAAAACCGAAGAGCACGAACGGGTCGTGGTAGAGGTCGGTCGAGCGGGCCCGCGGCTGCGTCCAGTCCGGGCGGCTTGCCACATTGGCGCCCAGCACGTGGTCGGGAGCGGCGATACCATGATAGCCGATCGCCTCTGCCGCCTGCGCAAATTCGCGCAAGGCGGCCGGCTCCCCGCCGATGTCGACGATCGGGAGTGCGACGCCGAGTTTCATGCGCACCTCGCCCTGGTAAAGATGCCCGCCCCCTCCCTAACCCTCCCCCGCTTGCCGGGGAGGGGAGGGGGTGGATAAGCTCAGCCCGCCAGCGCCTGGGCGAGAAACGGCAGGCTCTCGTCCATGCGGTAGTCTACCCCGGTATGGTTATCGGAGAACTCTTCATAACGGTGTTCGACTCCTAGCCGTTTGAGCCGCCGCGTGAAGCGGCGCGCCCCGTAGAGCAGGTTGAACTGATCCTTGTCGCCGCAGTCGATGTAAAGGGCCTTAAGCCGACGCAGATTATCCGCATAAGTTTCGACCGCAACCACCGGGTCGTGCCGCAACCAATTCGCCCATCGTTCCTCGATGATCTCGCAGGTGTCGAACGTTACCGGCAGCCGCATGCCCAAAAACTGCGCCGGATCGGGATCGTAGCTTGCCGCCATCGCCAACACGTTGATTACCTTGAACGAGCCCTCCGGATGCTTTGTCGCCGCCTCCAGCTGCTGCCACCATTTCTCGATCGAATTTCCGGTACCGGTGAGCGCGCGCAATACCGCCGGCATGTCGGGGAGATAGCAGATCTCGAAGCCCATATCCCCGGAGTGGCACGCCGCCGCCGCCCACATGTCGGAATGGCGCAGTGCGTGCGTAATCGCGCCATACCCGCCGGAGCTTTTGCCGAACACGCCGCGGCGTCCGGTGCCGCCGCAATTGAAGCGCCTCTCGATCGCCGGCAGCATCTCCAGCAGCAGGAAGTCTTCCCACGCCCCCATCGCCGCCGAGTTGATGTATTGGTTGCCGCCGAGCCGCGTGAAGCAGTCGGGAAATGCAACCACGACTGGCGCCATACGCCCCTCCCCGATCAGCCGGTCGAGCCGTTCCGGCAGGTTTTCACGAAAGCCTGCCCAATTCGTGTGCGACAGGCCGCTGCCGGTGAAACCGACAAGATCGACAAGCAATGGCAATCCCCGTTCTTGATGCCCGGCTGGGACGTAGACATCCACAGTCCGCGCCGTGGGATCGCCAAGCAGGTTGGTCTCGAGCGCTCGGCTTTGGATCGTGATCCGCGTGACGGCGCCAGCCGGGCCGAAGAATTTGCGCATGCGGTTGTCCCCTCGACTGCCGATGATGATAGTTCCAGCAAAGCCGGGTCGGTCCATCCAAAACCTGGGCGACGAGACTCCGGTTGCCATGCATATGTTGCGGAGGCGGCCGCCTGTCACCCCAGAGAGCAGCCGAGCCGATCTGCCGGAATTCTGCAACAGGAATGTGGGTATTGCGGTAAAACACTCGGCGCAGCCCAGAGGACAAGGATGAGCTCCACTGACGAAGTGTTCGATGTCGTCTACATGGTGCTCAGCGGCACTACAACGGCGGCGCGCGGTCCCGAAATTCTGCGCGGCCTCACTGCACTCGGTTTTCACACTGTGATCGCCATCCCCACCCCGAACGCCGGGCGCGTCATTGCCCCGCGCGAGCTTGCTGATATCGAGGGGACGCAGGTCGTCGAGTCGTATTTTGACCTGGCCATCCGTCCGCGGCCGCCACGAGGGGTGGTGCTGTTCGCGCCGTGCAGTTTCAACTCGCTCAACAAGCTTGCGCACGGCATCGCCGACAACTTGGCGCTCTCAGTGGTCGCCGAGGCCATCGGGCGCCATACGCCGGTAATCGTCGGACCATCCCTGAACGCTCCACTCCTCGATCACCCGCAGGCGCGCGCTTCGCTCGGGACCTTGTCGGATTGGGGTGTCACGATCGTGCCGCCGGTGGACTTCGGAGAGGGGCCGCGGCTTGCTCCAACCGCAGTGCTGATCGACGCCGTCCGCCCGTACGTCGGCCGCCGCTAAACAGATTTGTCAGCCGGCCATCGCCGGATTGCTGCACCAGACGGATATCAGCAGCGCAACCCTCCACCACCCGGGCGTCGGCAGTTTGCCAATTAGCCGGTTAAATCTGTCACTTATGTGACAATCGACCGACATTTTCGGAACTTGACTAAGCGGGAGCGGTGTGTGCGAGTGTGGTGAATTTCCAGGAGACGCGGGTGCGCGCAAGCTCGATCAGCTACGCCAGTCTGACGGCTCGGGGTTTGGTGCCCAACCGCTGGGACCTGGTCGCGTTTCCACTGGTCATTGGATTGTTGTTATTGGCCAGCGAGGGGGCGCGCCAGACATTGGCGCCGCTCTCGACGCTGAAGGAGCCGGTTGTCTCCCTCGATCCGATCAATCTCCCCGAGTACGCGCTGCGCACAACCTTGCGCATGCTGGCGGCGATGGCGGCCTCGCTCTTTTTTACTTTTACCTATGCGACGCTCGCCGCGAAAAGCCGGCGTGTCGAACTGGTCTTAATCCCGATCCTCGACATCCTTCAATCCGTTCCGGTGCTGGGTTACATCTCATTCACTGTCGTCTTTTTCATGTCCTTATTCCCCGGTCGGATTGCCGGCGCCGAAGCTGCGGTAATTTTCGCGATCTTTACCGCCCAGGCGTGGAACATGGCGTTCAGCTTTTATCAATCGCTGCGCACAGCGCCGCGCGATCTCGAGGAAGCGGCGCGAAGTTTCCGTTTTTCGGCGTGGCAGCGGTTTTGGCGGTTGGAAGTCCCGTTTGCGATGCCGGGCCTCATCTGGAACATGATGATGAGCATGTCCGGGAGTTGGTTTTTCATCGTCGCCAGCGAGGCGATCACGGTCGGCGACACGACGATCACTTTGCCGGGGATTGGCGCCTATCTTGCCAAAGCGACCGAGGAAAAGAATTTGGCGGCGATCGGCTGGGTGATCCTGACGATGATCATCGTAATCCTTCTCTACGACCAGCTGATGTTCCGGCCGCTTGTTGCTTGGGCTGACAAATTTCGTTTTGAACAGACCGGGGCACAGATCGCGCCGAACTCCTGGTTTCTGGAGCTGCTCGAGCGCAGCCGGCTGATGGGAACCGTGGGCAGGCCTGCAGCGGTGACGCTGCGTATCTTGGCGCGGCAGCGGTTTGCTCCGCTGCGGGTGCGCAGGATCGGGCGCCCGGAGGCGCCATCGACGATCCTCGACCCGGTCTGGTTCCTCGCGGTGGCGGCGGCTGCGATCTTCGCGGCCTGGAAGGTTGTCGCTTTTGTTGCTTCCGGGGTCAGCGGGAGCGAGGTTCTGAGCGTGTTCAAGCTGGGGCTGTTGACGCTGACCCGCGTGGTCGTGCTGATCGCGATCGCCTCGCTGATTTGGGTGCCGGTTGGGGTCAATGTGGGACTTCGGCCACGGCTCGCCGAGAAGATCCAGCCATTGGCCCAGTTTCTCGCTGCGTTTCCAGCGAATCTACTGTTTCCCGTCTTTGTCGTCGGGATCGTGAGCTTTCATTTGAACCCAGACATCTGGTTGAGCCCACTGATCATCCTTGGAACTCAATGGTACATTCTCTTCAACGTGATCGCCGGCACCACCGCTTATCCGACGGATTTTCGTGAAGCGGCGACCAATTTTCAGATGAGGGGTTGGCAGTGGTGGCGGTCGGTGATCCTACCCGGGATCTTTCCGTATTTTGTCACGGGCGCGATCACCGCGGCCGGCGGTGCATGGAACGCCACTATTGTGGCCGAGGTCGTTTCCTGGGGTAATACAAAAGTTACCGCGCAAGGTTTGGGCGCCTATATCGCCGACAACACGGCCGCCGGCAATTATCCCAAGATTGTCCTTGGTATTGCGATAATGTCGTTGTTTGTCACCCTGTTCAACCGGCTTCTGTGGCGTCCGCTGTACCATTACGCCGAAGACCGGTTACGCCTCGACTGAGAGCTGCAAATGGTTGCATTGGATACACTAAGCGAAGCGACCCTGCGCGCCCCGATCCTGACCTTGCGCGGTATCAACCGCGCCTTCCCAAAGGGTTCGGGCGAAATCAAAGTGCTCGCCGACGTCGACCTGTCCTTGTATGCGGGCGAGATCGTCGGTCTGCTCGGCCGTTCCGGTTCGGGAAAATCGACCTTGCTGCGCATCATCGCGGGCCTGATCCGGCCGAGCAGCGGGCAGGTCATCTACCGCGACGAACCCATCACCGGCCCCGCCGAGGGGATCGCGATGGTCTTCCAGACCTTCGCCCTTTTTCCTTGGCTCACGGTGTTGCAGAACGTCGAAGCCGGCCTCGAAGCGATCGGCGTCAGTCCTAAGGAGAGCCGCCGTCGCGCGCTGTCCGCGATCGACCTGATCGGTCTCGACGGCTTCGAGTCTGCGTATCCGCGTGAATTGTCGGGCGGTATGCGCCAGCGCGTCGGCTTTGCCAGGGCCCTTGTCGTCGAGCCGACGATTCTGTTGTTGGATGAGCCGTTTTCCGCTCTCGATGTGCTGACCGCCGAGACGATCCGGACTGACCTCCTCGATCTGTGGATCGAGCATCGCTTGCCGACCAAATCGATGCTGTTGGTCACCCACAATATCGAGGAGGCGGTCTTCATGTGCGACCGCATCCTCATCTTTACGTCGAACCCGGGACGCGTTTCCGACGAGATCGAGGTGCTATTTCCGCATCCGCGTAATCGTCTCGACCCGGCGTTTCGCCAGCTTGTCGACGAGATTTACGCCAAGATGACGGCGCGTCCGAGTGCCGGGGCCGCCGAGCACCCGCAAAAACTGCATCTTGCGAGCTGGCTGCCGATCGTCTCCCCAAACATGATGGCCGGTCTGATCGAGACGGTCGCGGCAGCCCCATACCACGGTAAGGCCGATCTGCCGGAAATCGCGCGCAATTTGCAGCTCGAGGTCGACGATCTGTTCCCGGTCGCCGAGATGCTTCAAAACCTCGGCTTCGCCGAGGTCAAGGAGGGCGATATCCGATTGAGCGCCGACGCTCGGAATTTTGCCGAACTCGACCCGCAGCCGCGCAAGACGATGTTCGCCCAACACCTGCTGACCTCTGTGCCGCTGGCGCAGCACATCAGACATGTGCTCGACGAGCGCCCCGGGCATCGCGCGCCGCGCGTGCGCTTCGAGCAGGAGCTTGAGGATTATTTGAGCGACAGCGCCGCCGAGGAAACCCTCGACGCGGTGATCGATTGGGGCCGTTACGGGGAAATCTTCGCTTATGACGACCAGGCGGAAATGTTCAGCCTGGAAAACCCCGAGGGGTGACGCGGCCTCACCATCGTTCTGCCCCCACCGAGATAAGATCAATCGGCAAAAGATTGGCCCCGGTGCCGGACTTAGGGGTTAATGTCAGGGACGTCTGACATAATTTGTCTCGAACCGCCGCCCTGGGAGCGCGTACGATCGTGCTTGCGAGAACACAACGTCACGGGAGGGAGCGACATGGCAGACAAGATCCGTCTGGGTTTGATCGGCGCAAGCGTCGGCGGCACCTGGTCGGCCCGTTCTCACCTGCCGGCCGTACGTGCCAGCTCGGATTTTGAACTGGCGGCGGTCTGCACGACACGGGCCGACAGCGCCGAGGCGGCGCGCCAGGCCTGGGGCGCCCGGTTGGCCTTTGATGACTACCGCAGGATGATCGTCTCGCCTGAGATCGACGCGGTCGCGGTCGTCGTGCGCGTGCCGTCCCATTACACGCCGGCCAAGGTGGCGCTCGAAGCCGGCAAGCACGTTTATTGTGAATGGCCGCTCGGGCGGACAACCGCCGAGGCGGTGGAGTTGGCAGCACTCGCCAAGGCCAATGGGCTTGTCACCGCGGTCGGTCTGCAAGCCCGTGTCAATCCCGTTCTGATGCACATGAAGGAGCTTGTCGGAGAGCGCTTTGTTGGCGAAGTGATGGCGGTGCATGTCAGCCTGATGCGCGAGGGGGTGTTGACCCGGCCATCTCACCGCACTTGGCAGCGCGATGCGGAACTCGGGGCCAACACGCTGACGATTGCCAACGGCCACACGGTCGACGCGATGCGCTTTGTCGTTGGCGACTTCCACAAGCTGTCGGCGGTGGTCGCGACCCAGGCAAAAGAGTGGCTCGACACCGGCACGAACAAGTGGCTCGACGTCACCTCGCCCGACAACGTTTTGTTGAGCGGCCGTCTCGCCAACGGCGCGGTTGCCTCGGTGCATGTCGGCGCCATCCCGTTCGCCGGGAGCGGTTACCGGATGGAAATCTACGGCCGCGAGGGGACATTAGTCGTGACCGGCGAAGAATCCCCGCAGCTGGGGGAGGTTTCGCTCTTGGGCGCACAGCGCGGAAATACGCTGGCGGCGATGCCGGTGCCGGAGCGTCTGAGCCGTGTCTCCTCAGCGACCCCGCCGGGGGAGCCCCTCAATGTCGGCCAGATGTATGCGCTTTTTGCCGAGGCGATCCGCAGCGGGCAAAACCGGCAGCCGACCTTTGCCACCGCGGTCGAACTGCACCATTTGATCGACGCGATCAGCGAGGCATCGGCTACCGGCCGCGAAGTGACAGTCGGCTGAGCACAGCGCGGGTGTTCGCGACCTAAAGACGCTCCGCCCCCATCCTGACCCTCCCCGGCGCGCGGAGGGGATCAGGGTGGGGCGTTACGGCAGCAGTTCCGACAAGCGGCGGATGATGCGATCGGGGCGAACCGGACAATCGGCCGGCAATCCCGTACCGTAACCATCGTGCCAGATCGCGTGGATGCCGAGGCGCTGCGGGGCCGCTACCTCCCATTCCAAATTATCGCCGACCATCCAGGTTTCGCGCGCCGACACACCCAGCGCCTCCATCGCATGCGTGTAGGCCCGCTCCTCGGGTTTGCCAAAGCCGTGCTCGCCCTCGATCTGGATATGATCAAAGCGATGTTCGAGCGCAAAGCGAACAACCTTGGCGCGCTGCGGCACCGCCGCACCATTGGTGATCAACGCCAGCTTCACGCCGAGATCCTTGAGCCGGTCGAGAGTGTCATGCGCGCCAGGGAAGCATCGCAACTCGGCGTCGTGCAGCGCGTTGTACCGGTCGGCGATCTCGTCGCAGAGCGCGCGGTCGGGTAGAGGGTGGCCGGCCGCCGCCAACACGGCAAAAGCGTCGGCCACGATCCGGCGCCGTGCTTCGCCGATGCGGTGGCGCCAATGTTTGTGCCGCGCCGGGTCGGCCCACAGCTCGCGCGAGCGGTCCATGATCGCATCGATCGCCGCAGCCGGGGTCAATGGCGTCAAGTGATCGGCGTAGGAACCGATCACCCGCTGCCATTGCGACTGTGCCGGGCCGAACGCGACTAGAATGGTGTCGTCGAGGTCGATGAGGATCGCGCGCGGCAGGGATGGCATTGGAGGGTTTGACTCCGGTTCCGGTTAAACAATCGCGGTCGGGGCTTGCGGCACGGTTTTCCAAAACTCGGCGTCGTGGCCGAAAAAGATGCGGGCTCCGCTGGTTTCGAGGTTTACCAGGCGATCGAGCGAAGCAAGCATTGCCGCGCGGTCGAAGACGTTTTGCGGCAATCGCCGCTCGCGCAAAGTGCGACAGAAGTAGCAGGAATCGGCCGCCAGCACGATGTCGCCCGAAGCAAGCCGCACCTTGAGCGACTGGTGCCCGGGGGTATGGCCATAGGTCGGCAAGCAGACGACACTGCCGTCGCCGAACACATCATATTCGCCGTCAAGCAAAAGCCGCTTGTGTCCGAGATCGAAATCGCGCCGGTCAAAACCGCGCCGCGCAGCGGCTTGCGGGTCCATCCCGGCTTCCCATTCGCGCCGCTGCACGATCATCGTCGCGTTCGGGACCTGTGCGTTGCCGCCCACATGATCGAAGTGGAAATGCGAGTTGATGACGATGTCGATCCGGCCCGGGTCGCGGCCGACCGCTTGAAGCCGGGCGCCGATCTCCTCTCCGGGATGGTAGTTGAATGAAAACAATTGCATGACGCGACGGCTGACCCGTCCGGCCGGGTCGTGCTGGCAATCGGGGTGCATGCCGGTGTCGAACAGTGCTGTGCCTTTCGGATGCTCGATCAGATAGGCCGGGATCGGCAATGCGACCTTGCCGCTGCCGCCCTCCATTAGATAGCTCAGCTCCCCCTCCAGCCAGCCGCAAGTAAAAGCGAATAGGCGCACCGCCATCACCGCCACCTTATGCGCGGAAGGCCAGCGAGCGGTTCGCGTCCTCGAACAGGCGCATGTTCTTCTCGA
>JAFAHP010000023.1 GCA_019237175.1 Alphaproteobacteria bacterium | reverse complement strand
TGCCTGCCGGCCTGCTGCGGGCGGCCGGTATACTGTCGGTACAAAATGCGCCCGGCCGTCGCCGGTGGGAAACCCGGTGCCCTTGCCAAACAGCCGCCTGCTGCCGGATTTCCGCTCGCCACTGCGATCTCTGAGGGGCTGGGGCTTGTCTGAGAAGCCCCCCTCTCCCTCCCCTCTCCCTCCACCGGGGGGAGAGGGTTGAGAAGTGTTGGCGGGGCAGGGCCGAGCCTTACCCGGAGCTGGGTGAGGGGGATCTACCTGACGGGAAATCGTGCTCGACGACGACGGGACTGGCCATCGGATCGGTTCAAGGTGGTCATATTCCTCGTCGCTTAGCCGGGCGAGCCCGCCGATATCAAAGATCCGCTGCGCCGGTCCATCGTTTTCAAAGCCTGACAGGGCGGCATGCTCGCGAAAGATGTCGGCTGGGGAATTATAGGGAAATTGGCTGCGCCAACCCATGCGGCGCGCGACTTCGGCCATCATCCACCAATCCGGCCGGGCTTCGCCGGGTGGGGCCCGGAAGGCGCGCTGGCGTGAAATGCAGCGCTCCGAATTGGTGACTGTGCCATCCTTCTCGCCCCAGCCGGCGGCGGGGAGGACGATATCGGCGAAGCGCGTGGTGTCGGTCGGCCAACAATCGCTGACGACGACAAAAGGACAAGCGGCGAGTGCGGATCGAACCCGCTCGGCTCGGGGCATGCTCGCCGCCGGGTTGGTAGCGAGTATCCAAAGCGCGCGGACACTGCCGTCGAGGACCGCGTCGAACAATTCGACCGCCTTGATGCCGGGTCGGCTGGCCAAACGAGGTGCGCCCCAGAAGCGGCGCACGCGGTCGAGATTGGCCGGATCCTCGAATGTCATGTGGGCTGCGAGGTGGTTGGCGAGGCCACCGACCTCGCGGCCCCCCATCGCATTGGGCTGACCCGTCAACGAGAATGGACCCGCACCCGGGCGCCCGATGCGGCCGGTGGCGAGATGGCAATTGATAATGGCGTTGACTTTGTCGGTTCCTGCCGAAGATTGGTTCACACCCTGCGAGTACAGCGTTACGGCTCGCTCGTGCCGGGCGAACCAGTCGTAAAACAACGCGACATCGTCAGGGGGCAAATCGGTGAGTTCGGCCGCCGCAGCGAGCGAGGGCACGCACGCTTTGGCCGCCGCCAAGGCATCCTCGAAGCCGCTCGTGCACCGCCGGATCCAATCGGTGTCGCAAGCGCGGCTTTCGCCGAGATGCAGCAGCAAGCCGGCAAACAGCGCCACGTCCGAGCCCGGGCGCAGCTGCAGATGCAGATCGGCAATGCCGCAGGTCGCCGTGCGCCGCGGATCGACAACAACGATTTTCGTGCCGCGCGCCGTCTTGGCGTCGGCGAGGCGTTGGTACAATACCGGATGGCACCAGGCGGTGTTGCTGCCGACGAGAAGGACGAGATCGGCCTCTTCGACGTCTTCGTAACACCCCGGCACCACGTCTTCGCCGAAGGCGCGGACATGACCGGCGACAGAAGAGGCCATACACAGCCGCGAATTGCTGTCGATGTTGCCGCTGCCGATGAAGCCCTTCATCAGCTTGTTGGCGACGTAATAGTCCTCGGTCAAAAACTGGCCCGAGACATAAAAGCCGACCGCATCAGGGCCGTTGGCGGCGATGGTATGCGACAAGACCGCGGCGATGCGTTCGAGCGCCTGATCCCAGCTCGCCCGGTGGCGGTCGATTGCCGGGTGCAAGAGACGCCCCGAGGCTGACAGCGTTTCGCCGAGGGCGGCCCCTTTCGAGCACAACCGGCCGCGATTGGCAGGATGCTCCGGATCGCCGGCGATCGCGCCGTCCGCCGCCACCCGCAGTCCGCAACCCACACCGCAATAGGGGCAGGTGGTCCGGATCGAGCCGGCGCCGAGGCCGCTCACCTCGCCTTCCACCGCGGCCTGCCATCAACCTCAAGCATCGATGCGGACAGCAATATCCTGTCGCCGATCCGCTTGACCCCCACGGTTGTCACACAACCCTCGTCGGGAGCTTCGGCCTTGCCGCTGTCCAGTGCGATGACCCATCCGTGCAGCGGGCAGGCGACGGCGTGGCCCTGCACGATACCCTCGGAAAGCGGTCCCCCACGATGCGGGCAGCGATCGGTCAGCGCATAGAGGGCGTCGTCGGCAGTACGGAACACGGCGATCGCCGGCGACCCACAGGGTCTCACCACGCGGCGGGCTCCGCGACGCGGGATGTCGTCGAGCCGGCCGATATCGATCCAACCTCTCATCGCCGCCGCCTCATTGAGTGTGAAGAAGTCGCAGCGGATTTGCAGACACCGGCAAATCTCCACTCTCTCTCGCAGAGGAGGTCTTGATCCCAAACACTCGTTTTGGCCGGGCTTGGCCCGGCCATCTACGAGATGCTGCACCCGTCTCACCTCTTTCTCGTGGATGCCCGGACCAAGTCCGGGCAAGACGATGCAGGGATTTGGGAATTGGATTTCGATCTCCTGCGCCGGGGTGCGAGGGGGAATGAGCGGCGAGATATTTGTTCATAAACTCACCCGAGTTCCGCCAACACGCGGTATTCGTGCGCCACGGCCCCGCCGGCACGCTCCGCCCAGGGATCGGTCTGCACAGCGCGCTGCGAAATCAAGAAGCGCTGATGCAATGCCGGGCGGCCCTCTGCATCCTCGACAATCCGCCGCCGCACGTAGTCGATGCCGACGCGCGCGACCCAGGGGGCGGTGCGCTCGAGGTACCGAGCCTCCTCACGATAGAGCTGCAGAAAGGCCCCGATGTGTTCGAGCACCTCGGTCTCGGTGGCGAGGCGGACGAGATGATCGCTGACCCGCACCTCGACGCCGCCATTGCCGCCGACGACGACATCGTAACCGGCCTCGACACAGACAACGCCGATATCCTTGATTGTCGCCTCGGCGCAATTGCGCGGGCAGCCGGATACCGCGAGCTTGACTTTGTGCGGGGTCCACGAACCCCAGCACATCTTCTCGATCTGGACGCCGAGCCCGGTGGAATCCTGAGTGCCGAAGCGGCACCATTCACTGCCTACGCAGGTCTTGACCGTACGCAACGCTTTGCCATAGGCGTGGCCCGAGACCAACCCAGCTTTGTTGAGCTCCGCCCAGACCGCCGGGAGCTGCTCCTTTCTCACTCCCAGCAGGTCGATACGCTGGCCGCCGGTGACCTTGACCGTCGGGATCGCAAATTTCTCGGCCGCATCGGCGATGGCCCGCAATTCGCCAGGTGTGGTCAGTCCGCCCCACATCCGGGGCACGACCGAGAAGGTGCCGTCCTTTTGGATGTTGGCATGCACCCGCTCGTTGACAAAACGCGATTGCTGGTCGTCGCGATAGGTCCCGGGCCAGGCGCAGAGCAGGTAATAATTGAGCGCCGGGCGGCATTTCTGGCAGCCGTCGGGCGTCTTCCAGCCCAGCGCCTCGCGCACGGCGGCGATCGTCGTGAGCCTCTGGAGGCGGATCGCCTGGCGTACCGCGTCATGGCCGAGTTCGCTGCATTTGCAGATCGGCGGGTCAGGGTTACGTGGCCCGGCCTCGGCGCCGAGATGGACAAGGATCGCCTCGACCGTATCCGTGCACGAGCCGCACGAAGACGAGGCTTTGGTGTGCGCGCGGACAGCGTCGAGGGTGGCAAGCCCCTT
Organism: Alphaproteobacteria bacterium; assembly: GCA_019237175.1. GTDB lineage: Bacteria > Pseudomonadota > Alphaproteobacteria > ATCC43930 > CGMCC-115725 > AP-15. The sequence goes on along the minus strand of JAFAHP010000023.1, from coordinate 1,791 downwards.
GGCGACGATGGCTCGGCAGATCGCCCCCTTGGAGACGCCGTTGCAGCCGCAGACCTGCTCGCTATCGGCGATCGCAGCGATGTCGATACGGGGTAGCGGGGCACCGGCTCGCTCCGCAAAAGCGCGGCCAAAAACCAGCTGATCGCGAAAGGCAGAGACATCAACCTTGTCGCGCATCAGCCGGGTATACCAGGGGCCGTCGGCGACGCTGCCGTAGAACACGGAGCCGACGATGCGGTTGTTGCGCAGGATCACCTTTTTGTACATGCCGCGCTTAGCGTCATGCAGCGTGATCTCGTCGTCATTGCCGTCCGCCGCGCATAGTTCGCCGGCCGAGAACAGGTCGACCCCGGTGATCTTGAGGCTGGTGAAAACCGGCGGAGGGACGTAGGACGCTGTCTGGTCGCCGGCAAGCCGGGCACCGCAGATTTTGGCCTGCTCCCAGATCGGAGCCACCAAGCCAAAGACCTGGCCGTTGTGCTCGATGCATTCGCCGACGGCAAAAATATCGTCGTCGCTGGTGCGCAGATCATCGCCGACCTTTACGCCCCGATTGATCGCGAGATCAGCGGCGCGCGCCAGATCGATGTTGGGTCTGATCCCGATTGCCAGCACGACGAGATCGGCCGGGATCTCGCGTCCGTCGGCCAGGCGTATTCCTTCGACGCGTTCGGTCCCGGATATTTCCTCGGTTTGTGCGTCGGTAAAAAAAGCGATGCCGCGGGCATCGAGATCGCGCCGCAGCAACTCGCCGGCGGCGACGTCGAGCTGGCGCTCCATCAAATTCGGCATCAGGTGGACGACGGCGACCGACATGCCGCGGCGCTTCAATCCCCAGGCGGCTTCGAGACCGAGGAGCCCGCCGCCGATCACCACCGCGCGCCGATGGAGCCGAGCGGCTTCGATCATTGCTTCGACATCGCCGATATCGCGAAACGCCCCGACCCCGGGAAGTCCCAGCCCCGGTATCGGTGGGGCCAGCGGCTTGGAGCCGGTTGCCAGCAGGAGCTTGTCGTATGGGACCCTCTCGCCATCGGCGATCGCCACCGTTTTCCCGGCGCGGTCGACAGCCGTTGCCGGACGAGCGGTGATCAGGCGAATCCCGCGTTCGACGTACCACTCGAAGGGATTGATGACGATCTCGTCGATGGTCTTTTCGCCCGCCAGCACCGAAGACAACAGGATGCGGTTGTAGTTCGGATGTGGCTCGGCGCCGATGATCGTGATGTCGTAGCGATCGGGCGCACGGGCTAGCAGCTCCTCGACCGTCCGCATCGCCGCCATGCCGTTGCCGACGACAACCAGCCGCTCTTTCCCCCTCCCTAACCCTCCCCTCCCCGGGCTTGACCCGGGGATTGCGGGGCTACGGTATTCACGGATCTTATAGCCCGACACCGCCTTTATCGTTCCCTCTCCGCCCCCGGGGGCGGAGAGGGCTGGGGTGAGAGCCTGCCCCGGACTTGATCCGGGGTGGGGGATTCCAGAGCGCTCGCCACTGTCTACCTCACCCTCCCCATCGCTGATGCGATGGGTCCCCTCCCTCTCCCCCCGGCCAGCGGGCGGAGAGGGCACCCTTCGCAACGGCTTGGAAAGCCGCGGGAATTTGCGTGAACCCCATAGGATTGCGGGGGAGGGGAGGGTGGGGGTCGGGGCCTGCGTCGAGACGGTTAACATGGCCTAAACCCGCGCCTCGGCGAGGCTCGGGACTTGCCGGGCGAGAAAGCTTCGCCGCAAGTAATGCCACCAGGTCAGCGCTCCGCAGGTGACGTAGAAAGCCAGAAAAATTTCAAG
>JAFAHP010000022.1 GCA_019237175.1 Alphaproteobacteria bacterium | reverse complement strand
GCGCAACCCATCGTACCTTGCGTGCGACACAAGGTTTGGATTGATGGTTTCACTGTCGTGACCGCGCGCCTCGGGCAACCCACCCGCGAAGCGTCTTAACTGCAGCGGCAGGTCGCATCCAGGTGGATTGCTGCAGCGTCGCGGGTCATATTACGGAGCGCGAAAGAGGGCCGGAGCATGGCTGTCGAAATAACCCCCCTTCACCCCACCCTGGGCGCCAAAGTGCGCGGCATCGATCTCAACCGGCCGGTGGCGCCCGAAGTCTTTGCCGAGATCGAGGCTGCCTTCCATCGCTGCGGCGTGCTCGTCTTCCCTGAACAGCCGCTGAGCGACGAGCAGCAACTCGCCTTCAGCTGCCTCTTTGGACCGCTCGAGGTCAACCCGAATTATGCCGGCGCGAAGATGCGGCTGCGCCCCGACATCGCCGATATTTCAAACCTCGACGCCGAAGGCCGAGTGTTGGCGCGCGACGACCGCAGAAATTTATTCAACCTCGGCAATCAGCTGTGGCATACCGACAGCTCGTTCAAACATATCCCCGCGAAATGCTCGCTGCTCTCCGCCCGCGAGCTCCCAAGCCCAAATCCGATAGGCGGCGGCGAGACCGAATTTGCCGACATGCGGGCGGCATGGGATGCGCTGCCTGAGGCGCGACAGCGCAAGCTCGAACGGCTCATCGTCGAGCATAGCATCTTCCGCTCGCGCAGCCAGATCGGCTTTGCCGATTTCAACGACGAGATCTTCAAGCAGTTGCCGCCGGTGCAGCAGGCACTGGTCCGCCACCACCGTTATTCGGGCCGCACCAGCCTCTATCTCGCCTCCCACGCCTCGCACATTGTCGGCTGGCCGGCCGAGGACGGCCGGAAATTGATCGAGGAGCTGATCGCCTTCGCCACCCAGCCGCAATTCGTTTACCAGCACCGCTGGACCATCGGTGACCTCGTTATGTGGGACAATCGCTGCACAATGCACCGCGGCCGCCCTTATGACGACACCCAGCGCCGGGTGCTGCATCGGACGACCGTATCGGATTACGCCAACACGCTCGAACAGGAGGAGCTCGTCGGGTCGTCTGCGGCTTGAATGTGGTTCAACCGAGTTCGCCATCAGCTGACGCCGACCCGCCAAGGATGAAACTTGCGCATCGTCATTGCGAGACGCCGCTAGGCGGCGCGGCAATCTCTCGACGCGGCGTCTGCTGGCTGAGATTGCTTCGCTGCGCTCGCAATGACCATCAGCGTCAGCCGGTGCCGTCCCGCGAGCTGTTTCTTTCTAGGGCTACACTATTCGCCCCGAACGTCGCACCTTTATCGGTGGCGGAGGACCGCAGCCAGAGCTTGGCGCGCTTCGCGACCGTACCGGCGCTTCCGAGCCCGAGGCGGAATGCGTTATCGCCATTGTCCGATCAAGCGCGATGGGCATCCCCCTTTACGCCAAACGATGCCGACGTTTTTGCTCGCGTCGCATCGAGGTATTGCCGAAGATGGTTTATCGCTGAGAGAGCAAACCCGGCGAGGCAGGAATGGACGTCGCCGCCTGGCTAAGGCGTCTGGGGCTCGAACAATACGAACACCCGTTTCGCGAGAACGATATCGACGGCGCGGTATTACCGGAGCTGACAGCCGAGGATCTGATTGGCCTCGGAGTAACCTCAATCGGTCACCGCCGCAAACTGCTCGCCGCGATCGCCGCGCTGCGCGAAGGGCCTGCACCATCACGCGATGAGGCTGACCGAAACCTTGGACCGGCCCTAAAAGAAGATCCGAGAGGCCTGGCGTCTCCGACCGCCGAGCGCCGGCAATTGACGGTCATGTTCTGCGACCTGGTGGGCTCGACGCCGTTGTCGGCGCGGCATGATCCCGAGGATTTGCGCGCGATCATTGGCGCCTATCATCGTTGCGTCGCCGAGACGGTGGAGGGCTTTGACGGGTTTGTTGCCCGGTATATGGGCGACGGCGTTTTGATCTATTTCGGGTATCCGCAGGCGCACGAGGACGACGCCGAGCGCGCGATACGATGCGGGCTGGCGCTGGTCGAGCGCGTGCCGCTGCTGAATCAAGCCGAAAATTTGCACGTGCGGATCGGGATCGCCACGGGTTTGGTCGTCGTCGGTGGTGAGGTCGTCGAGCACGATGTCGTCGGCGAAACCCCGAACCTCGCCGCCCGGCTGCAAGCCCTGGCCGAGCCCGATACCGTCGTTGTCGCTGCGAGCACGCGCCGGCTGGTCGGCGACATGTTCGAGTACCGCAATCTCGGTGCCGTCGAGTTGAAAGGCATCGCTGCGCCAACGCCGGCTTGGCAGGTATTGCGTCCGAGCGCCGTCGAGAGCCGCTTTGAGGCGTTGCGCGGACCGGTGCTGAGCCCACTGGTCGGCCGCGACGAGGAAATCGACCTGCTGTTGCGGCGCTGGGCGCGCGCCCAGACGGGAGACGGCCAGGTCGTGCTGATCTCGGGCGAGCCCGGCATCGGCAAGTCGCGCATCAGCGCAGAGCTGGAAGAACGTCTCCGCGCCGAGCCCCACATCCGCCTGCGCTATTTCTGCTCGCCCTATCACCAGGACAGTGCGCTTTACCCGTTCGTCGACCAGCTTGGGCGTGCGTCCGGGTTCGCGCCTGATGATCCGCCCGCAGTCAGTCTGGCGAAGCTCGAAGCCTTGCTGGCTCGCGGCGCGCCGGCTGACGAGGATGTGGCATTTATCGTCGATCTGCTGTCATTGCCGGCTTCGGAGCGGCACCCGCTGCCGAACCTCAGCCCGCAGCGCAAGAAAGAGCGGACACTGGAAGCGCTGATCCGGCAGCTCGAAGGTCTGGCGCGTCGGCAGCCGGTGCTGATGATCTTCGAGGACGCGCATTGGGTCGATCCGACCTCGCGCGAACTGCTCGACCTCACCATCGAGCGCGTCCGCAACCTGCCGGTACTGGTGATTGTGACATTCCGGCCTGAGTTCGAGCCAGTTTGGACCGGCCAGCCGCAGGTGAGGATGCTCACCCTCAATCGCCTGGACCGGCGCGATCGGAGCGCTCTGGTAGCGCAGATCGCCGGCGGCAGGGCGTTGGCTGATGCGATCGTCGATCAGATCGTCGACCGCACCGACGGCGTGCCGTTGTTTATCGAGGAATTGACCAAGAGTGTGTTGGAGAGCGGCGCGCCGCTGGTCGGCATCCCCGCCACCCTGCACGACTCGCTGATGGCGCGGCTCGACCGCCTGGCGTCGGTGCGGTTGGTGGCGCAGATCGGCGCGGCCATCGGACGCGAGTTTTCCTACGCGCTACTGAGCGCTGTCGCACATCTTCCCGACAGCGAGCTGGGGGCTTCGCTCGCCCGCCTCGTCGCCTCCGAATTGGTCTTCCAGCGCGGCGCGCCGCCGGAGGCGGTCTACACCTTCAAGCACGCGCTGGTGCAAGAGGCGGCCCACGGCAGCCTGCTGCGCAGCACCCGTCAGCAATTGCACGCTCAGATCGCTGATGCACTCGAAGCCCATTCCCCCGAACTGGTGGACACCCAGCCAGAGATCTTTGCGCAGCATTATGCCGAGGCCGGGCTTGTGGAGAAATCCGTTGCCTATTGGGGCCAGGCTGGCCACAGATCCGCCGCGCGCTCGGCGATGGCGGAGGCCGCCGCACAATTTCAAAAGGGCTTGGACCAGCTGGCGCTGTTGCCGGACAGCCGAGAGCGCCAGCAGCAGGAGCTCGAATTTTGGGGTGCCTTAGCCGCGGTATTGAATGCGATTAAAGGTCCCGCCGCACAGGAAACGGGGCTGGCGTATGCCTGTGCACGACCGCTATGGGACCAGCTTCGTTCCCCTTCGGGGTACCTTCACGTCCCCTATGGACAGTCTCGATATCACATGTTCCGCGGCGAATACGATTTGGCGCTGCGCCTCGACGACGCTTTCGTACGTCTTAGCCGCGAGCGCAACGACTCCGGCGGGCTCGTTCTGGCTCACGCGTCTTGCGGTCGAAACCTGCTGTTTGTTGGCAAATTTGCCATGTCTAGATCGCATCTGGAGGAGGCTCTTGCGCTCTACGATCCAATCTCCCACGGCTCGCTTGTTCATCAGGCTGGGAACTATCCCCACGTGGGCTCACAGGCATATTTGGGAAATGCCCTTTTCTGCCTCGGCTTTCCTGAACAGGCATTGGGACTTAGCAGTGCAGCAGTCACCGCTGCTCAGCGGCTGGCTCACCTTCCATCTTTGGCCGCGAACTTGGCGGTATCCGCCCGGCTGCTTTCTATCATGGGTGATGGCGCAGCCCTAGGCGAGCGGGCGGACCAGCTGATTGCGGTGACAACCGAGCGGAGTTTCCCCTTCTGGCGCGCGCAGGGAACGATTTATCGCGGGTGGGCCAAGGTCAAGAACGGTGACGCGACCGAGGGGATATCGCTCCTGCGCAGCGGTTTGAGCGCCTTTCAGGGCACCGGAGCCGAAATGTCGATGCCCCATTTTATCGCCCTCCTGGCCGGGGCATGTGCAATAGCCCGGCAACTCGGAGAGGCTTTGGCCCTTTTCGAAGATGCGTTGCAGATCGCTAAAAGGACAGGAGAGCTCTGGTTCGCAGCGGAGCTGTATCGGCACAAAGGCGGCTTGTTGCTGCGGCAAGAAGATGCCGAGGCGGCTGAGGAACTGTATCACAAAGCTCTCGGCATCGCCGAAGAGCAGGAGGCGAAGATGTGGGAATTGCGGGCCGCAACGAGCCTCGCCCGGCTGTGGCGCGATCGAGGACGGCACGCAAAAGCGCACGATCTCCTCTCGCCCATCTACAACTGGTTCACCGAGGGCTTCGACACGCCCGATCTCAAAGAAGCAAAAGCTCTGCTCGACGAGCTAGAGTGATTTCCATTCAAGTTCCCGCAAATCTTTTATCTCGTCATCCACGCCCCCGGGTCACACTCGCGACGGGCCTTCACCCTTAAGCCCGGGGTGTCCCACAGTGTCCGGTTCAGCGGTCCCAGCAATGCAAGATTGAACGCGATTAGCCTGTGGGCCCCTCTAAGGCACCCTTGCCGGGCCTTGAGCCGGGCATCCACGTCTTGAAAGCCTTGACTGCGACCCATCAGGAAGGCGTGGATGGCCGGGACAAGCCCGGCCAAGGGGATTTTTGGTTGTAAGTGGATTTCCACGAACAACCCGTTTCTCTAAACCGGACAGCCATGGGCTTGTCCCGGGGATCCACGGTGGATGGCCGGAACACCACCGGGTTTCAGTCCGACGGGCCATCGCTCGCGTAGCCCGGGGGCGGCCATGACGTGTAGGGGGTGCCTCGGACTAAGTGAGAAACGTTCCGACCTGATGGGCAGGGGGTCAGTCAGCAGCTGCGAGGATGCCTTCGGGGACGATGTGACGATCGCAGGATAGGAACATCGTGGTGCGCTTCAGCAGACGACGCGCGGCAGGATCGAACGGCTCACGTCGATGCATCGTGAAGCCGTTGTCCCAGAGAAGTGCGTCGCCGATTTGCCAGTCATGGCGATAAACAAATTCCGGCCGGGTTGCGGCTTCGTAGATTTCATCGAGCAGCGCCTGCCCCGAGGCTTCATCCATTCCCTCGATGCCGATCGTCGTGGTCCAATCGAGGTAAAGCGCTTTTTTGCCGGTCACCGGGTGAGTGTGTGCCAGCGGATGCAGGACGGGTGGGGTTTGCCGCTTGGCTTCCTCCGAAATGACCCGGTCGACACCCTGATAGCCAGCAAGCCGCTTGACATAGCTGAAGATCCCCCGCTTGCCGTCGATCGCGCGCTTAAGGCGATCAGGGAGGCCGGCGTAGGCGGCGGCGAGATCGACCCAGTAGGTCCTGCCGCCCTCCGGCGGCAATTCGAGCGCGTAGAGCATCGCACCGGTGGCCGGCTGCATCATGTAGGATTGGTCCGAATGCCACTGCAGCTCGCCGTCGCCCAATCCGCCGATCGGGTTTGCTTGCGCATCCTTGAGGTTCGAAATCAGTGTCACCTCCGACCGCGCAGGTGAGGCCCAGTCCGTCCGCACCGTGCGCTCGAGCGGACCAAAGCGCGCGCTGAACGCGGCCAGCTCATCCTCGGAAAGGGCCTGGCGGCGGAACACCAATACCGGGTGAGCTGCCCACAACGCGCGAAGCTCGTCAATCGTACCCTCGTCCTGGGATTCCCACAGGCGTAGTCCGACGATCTCACGGGCAAAACCCCGGCCGAGCGGACGGGACTCAAGCGGCATGCCAGCTCTCCAAAACGCGCTGAGCAAGTGGCCGGCTACCCGCCAATCACGTATTTCCCCTCCCTTCGGGAAACCTGATGGTTCTTGGTGAGCGCCGTAAGCGCATTCGACACCGACTTCTCAGCAGATTTGTTCCCCTTGAGACCCATGCGATCAAAGATTTCGCCTCGCCGAAGACCGCTCGGATTTTCTCCGATGAGCTTTAGCAGAGCTTCGCGCCTGCTTCCGACCTGTGGACGAGGACGATTCTGCGCTGATGATTGGCGAATCGAGGCTCCGCTCTTTCCTGGCAGACGGCGCTGCCGAGTAGGGGCCGCCGGCCTGCCGGTCTTCGCCGCCTCGTAGGCATCGATCGCTGCGAGTTCGCGATTGATCTCACTGAGCTTGCTTTCGAGTTGATTTTGCTGATTCAAGACCTCTTGGCGCTCACGATTGAGGCGCTCCCGCTCCTGCTCCATCAGATCCGCAAACCTAATAGTGTCCATCTGGCAGTCTCCTGATGATGTGTGGGTCTAGCATAATCACGGTAACGCTCAACGAAAAACCGAAGTACAGGCCGCCGCCCGTTCTTCGGAGTCGGTCTTTGTCCTTGGACCCGCAGATCGTGACACGCCGTCCACAGGGCCATCGGCTAGGCGGGCGGAGACGACAGACCGGGGTAGAACCTCCTCGGTCCGCCCGTCGAAATCACCCAGTTCGCCGACGACTTCCCGCTCGGGTCGAAGTCTCGATCTCGTCTTCCTGATCGGCGCAACCCCGTGGTTAATTCGGTTCCAGCTAGTGTTGACCATCGAACGATATCTAGGTCGTTTGGGTTGGGGTCGCCCTCAACGTATTCGGCAGCTGGCAAAACCGGCCAATCTTCTATAATCGGCAGGCGGGTTGCCTTTTCCGCGCGACAGAGGAGACAAGGCCATGGATCTACGCTTGACCGCCGACGAGCTGGCGTTTCGCGATGAGTTCCGAGCCTTCGTCCGGGATAACCTGCCGGACGACATCCGCGAGCGGATGCGGCTCGGCTACGCCCCGCGCAAAGACGACACGGTGCGATGGCAGCGCATCCTCAACCAGCGCCGTTGGGCCGCGTTCAACTGGCCCCGCGAATATGGCGGCCCAGGTTGGACGCCGGTGCAGCGAATGATTTTTCTCGAGGAGAATCAGCTGGCGCCGGCGCCGGAGGTATCGTCGTTCAACATCACGATGATCGGCCCGGTGTTGATCCAGTTCGGCACCGAGGAGCAGAAGCGCCGCTTTCTGCCGCGCGCGGCCAATATTGATGATTGGTGGTGCCAAGGCTTTTCGGAACCGGGTGCGGGCTCGGACCTCGCCTCCCTGAAGACCGCGGCAAAGCGCGATGGCGACGACTACGTCGTCAACGGCCAGAAAATCTGGACGTCGACGGCACACCAGGCGGACTGGTGCTTTTGCTTGGTGCGTACCGATTTCGCGGCAAAGAAGCGGCAAGAGGGGATCTCGTTTCTGCTGATCGATATGAAGACTCCCGGGATCACCGTGCGCCCGATCATCTCGATCGACGGCAGCCATCACCTGAACGAGGTATTTTTTGACGAGGTTCGTGTTCCGGCCGAAAATCTGGTCGGCGTGGAAAACAAGGGATGGGACATCGCCAAATATCTCCTTGGCCACGAACGCACCGGCATCGCCCGCCTCGGCAAGTCAAAAGAGCGGGTCAAATTCGCCAAGGAAATGGCGCATGAGATGCGGGCCAACGGTCGGCCGCTGATTGAGGACCCGGGATTTCGCCAGCGTGTCGCCCAGCTCGAGGTCGACATGAAAGCCCTGGAAATCACTCAATATCGCGTCGTCTCCAGCTATGAAAAGAGTGAGCCCGGCAAGCCAGACCCGTTGTCATCGGCGCTGAAGATCAAAGGCACCGAGCTGTTGCAGGCAACGACCGAACTGGCGATGGATGTCGGCGGACCGCTCGCGATGCCGGATTGGGCGCAGGAACTGGAAGCGCTCAGCAATGAGCCGGAACTCGGGCCCGGCTGGGCGAGCGAGGCAACAAAGAGCTATCTCTTCCTGCGCGCCGCCTCGATCTATGGCGGCACCAACGAGATCCAAAAGAACATCCTGACAAAAGCCGTGTTGGGGCTGTAATGGATTTCGACTTCAGCGACGAGCAGCGCCTCCTGCGCGAAAGCGTCGATCGGCTGCTCGCAGACCATTACAGCTTTGCCCAGCGGCGCGGATACCTCGCCGAGCCGGAAGGATGGAGCCGGTCATTGTGGCGGCGATATGCCGAGCTCGGCCTGTTGGGGTTGCCTTTTGCGGAGGAATATGGGGGTTTCGGCGGCGGCGCCGTCGACATCATGCTGGTCATGGAGGCATTCGGCCGTGCCTTGGTCTTGGAGCCCTATCTGGCAACGGTCGTGCTGGGCGGGACCGCCTTGCGGCTGGTCGGCAATGCAGCGCAAAAAGCCGCGATCCTGCCGCAAATCGCCGAGGGAAACGCGACCTTGGCCTTCGCCCATGGCGAACGCCAGGCCCGCTACGATCTATCCGACGTCTTGACCACGGCAAAACCGAAAGGCGAGGGCTGGGTCCTCGACGGCAGCAAGAGCGTCGTCATTCATGGGGACATCGCCGACCGGCTGATCGTCAGCGCGCGCAGCTCGGGCGAACGCGATGACCCGCAGGGCCTCAGCCTGTTCCTCGTCGACGCCGACGCCAACGGCGTAGCACGCCGCGCCTATCCGATGCGCGACGGCACAAGGGCGGCCGAAATCTCGTTGAGTGGGGTCGAGGTCGGGGCTGACGATGTGCTCGGCGAGCCGGGGCAGGCTTTTCCGGCGATCGAGCGGATCGTGGAGGCGGGCATCGCGGCGGTCGCAGCCGAGGCGGTCGGCGCAATGGAAGCGATGCAGGCGATGACGCTCGAATATCTGAAGACCCGCCAGCAATTCGGCAGGCCCATCGGCCAGAACCAAGCATTGCAGCACCGCTCGGCGGAAATGCTGATCGCGTTGGAACAAGGCCGCAGCATGGCGATGCTGACGGCGATGATGGTCGATGAACCCGATGCTCTCGAGCGGGCGCATAATATTTCGATGGCCAAAGTCGGCGTCGGGCAGTCGGCGCGGTTCGTATCGCAAAACGCGATCCAGCTGCATGGCGGCATTGGCATGACCGAGGAATATGCGGTCGGCCATTATTTCCGACGGGTCATGGTCATCGACCACCTGTTCGGTGACACCGCCCACCACCTTTCGCGGATCGCCGACCAAGTCCGCTAAACCCGCCAAAACCTCCTGGCAATGCCGGAGCGGCTGCGCTCGCTCGCGTGCTGCCGTGATCAGCCTTCCCGGCTCACGGCACCTGGCGCCGTGCTCGCTATGGACAGGTCGGTGGGCGAACGCCCGCGCCGGCAAGACCGCGGGCACCACAGCTCGAGTTACTTGCCATAGGTCGAGATCGGTTATCGGGGGTTCATAGCGTCCCGACCACCCGATCGACCGATAGATCAAAAAAAGCCCCAGCCGAAACCGGGGCAAGTGGTGGAGAAAGAGACGCGCCTTTGACGCGTCCCGCGAATGATAGGCAGCGTTCCTATTCGGCCATCCCTGCACGATCGAGATGCACCTTGACCCGACCAACAATGCGATCAGGCCCGCGGGACACACCGCTCGCGACCCTCGGTAAGCGTCCAGACTGCCGAACCCCGCAGCCTTCCCGCGCTGTCCTTTGTTGCCTTTACCCGCGCTCGA
>JAFAHP010000013.1 GCA_019237175.1 Alphaproteobacteria bacterium | reverse complement strand
ATCGCATAGGTGCCGCCTGACGCATTCGTGCTCAGCACCCGGCCGAGCACCTGGCCCGACGACGGATAGGCCGATCCCGCATCGTGGCAATCGCCCCCGGTGGTCGAGCTGATCTGCACATAATCGCCGGCCGTGGTAGCGCCGTCGAAGATGCAGCTCGCCTGCCCGGCGCGCGCGATCAGCGCGTTGCCGGATGTCCCGGCCCCGGATATGGCGATGCCTTCGATGCCGGACGTGTCGGTCGTCGCCGCGATCACCGCCGTCGACGGGGCGCCGGTGAGTTTGGCGAGCGCATTGAGCGTGGTACCGGTCGTCGACGCGTTCGGCGTCGAAACCGTGACTTGTGCATCTGCCGCCGATCCCCAAAGGACGGGCAACAAAAAAGCCGCCCAGAGGGCGGCTGCAGCCAGCTTTTTCATGCGATAGACCTATCCCGTCACCAGGGAATTATTGCCAGTGAATAGGTAACCGTTGTTGCCCACGGCGTTGAACTGCGCGCCCGAGGTAATGACGAACGGTGCGGAATTGCCGTGCGACGGCAGCAGTAATTTGAACCAAGGCGGCTTCGCCTCAGCTGCGATCGCCAACGAGATCGTAAACAGCAGCGCCGCCGCCGATATTCGAATAGACATGGATGCCCACCCCGGAATATTGCGTGTTGGTGTGGATGAGCCCGCCAGCCGAGTGCATTGTCGCCCCCGACCCGGCAGCAAACGTCACCTGCTGGGAGCCCGACACATCCTGAATCACCGCGATGTCGCAACCGACGGGCAGCGAGTTCGGGACCGTGGCCGTCGCTGCGGCGGTGAAGTGCACCGTCGTGTTGCAGTCGGTCAGCGCAAAAGTGTAGCTCCCGCCCTGGCTGGTGATCGGGTTGAGACCGGCGATCGCCGACCCGGTCGCCCCGACCGCCACGGCCCCGGCGCCGCTGGTCGCGGCCGGTGTCGTAATCGTGTAGAAGCCAGCGCCGAAGACCTGCGATGTGTTGATTGCGGTGCTGCCGTTCGCTGTGCTGTTGATGCCGTCGGCCGCGTTCGGGATCAATGTCCAGGTATTGCCGATCGCCAGCACATAAATCGTGCCGTTTTGAAAGAGTGTCGTAACCTGCGGCAAGGTGATCGTGTTCGTCGCCGCGGTGATGATAAAGATGGCACCATTGCCCCATTGCGACTGCGTGACGGTCGTGTTCGTGCTGGCGGTTGCCAGATTGACGACCGACGACACCCCGATGCTGGCGATGCACACATAACTCGTGCCGTCCGTCGTCAGCGTCGCCGAAAAGGTCAGCATGATCGACGCGCCGATCGGCGCACACGAGCCGTAAATGTTGCCGCTTGGCGTCGTCAGCGTGTAAGGATGGGTCCCGTCATAACCGAAATTCTGAAAGAATGTGCCGGCCGCACCCGGAGCTGGCAACGTGTACGTGACACTTGCGGCGGTCGCCAACAGGAGATACCCGCCATCATTGGCCGAGGCGCAGGTCGAATTGACTGTGCAGCTCGACGTGATCGGCTTCGGCATCAGCTGCGGGAAGATCTTCTGGCCGGATACGGCGAGCTGGTTGCCGGAATTGTACTGAGTTTGATTATTGGTGAGCCCGGCCCCGAGACCGATCGCGGCGCGGTCCTGCGCGCGCACCGTCGGCGTGAGGCCGGCGGCGATAAAAAAGATGGCGGCAAGCGCACTGACCCAGCGAAAGAGCGGCCTCATGACGGCGCGCTCAGGTGTAGGTCTCGGTGGCATAGGTCGTCACCTGATTGCCGGACGAATAGGTGGCAAGCGCTACCCCCGATTGGTTGTAGCAAAGGATCGTCGTGAAAGTCGGGATGTTGCCGTCACTGAAGATGCCCTTGAGCCCGTGCCAGCGCGTGTAGTAGGTCGTCACCGAGGCGCTCAAGGTCAGCTGGTCGAGCAATGCCACCGAGGCAAAGGGCGCGTCGTAGGCCAAGAGCGCGGTCAGCAATGCGGATTGGTCCGAGCTCGAGGTCGGGCTGATGCCGCCCGGCCAGACCGGGGTGGTGTTATCCTCGGAGAACAGGAGATAGCGGCTGAACGTGTTGCCTGTGGTCGGCGCGCTGGCAAAGGTGATCTTCCACGGCGGGATGATCAGGTCACCAAAGGGTAGCGAGAGGGTGCCGGGCTGTACGACGCCGACGCATTTCGCCTGGCCGTTCGGCAAACTCGAGAAATTGTCGCCGGAGCCGCCATTGGCCCCGTAAGGCCACACCGCCGGCGTTGCCCTGGTCCATGGGTTTGACAAAGGCTAAATCTCCATAAGAATTGACGGCAAAGCGCGAGGTGTCACGCCCACCACCTTCTGAGCCGTAGACATTACGACCCCGCAGGGTTGCGGCCATTTAGCCAGTCAAGACGATCCTGCGCGCGCTTTAGTGCACGGCGCGCCTCTTCAAGGATGGCGCGGTCAGCTTGCCAATCCGCGCCAACATCAGGACTTGCGATAATGCGGTGCCGAATGAACGGCGGCGCTAGGACCCGGATCTCTCTTCCAGTCGGCGCCGTTTGGGGCTTCTCTACAATGGGTTGGGGCTGGCAGCTCATCGCCACCACACACAGCAGCGCGATGCCGATCATCGCTGGGGATACGCCGGCACGCCGATGGCTTAGTCGCATCATCTGCGTCCCGTTCTCTCGATCGCGATCTGCAGCCGAGCGATCGCAGTCGCCAGGTCGTCGGACGCGGCGCGCTCCTGATCCATCAGGGTCGAGAGATGATCGAGCGTGCGCGAGTCGGCGAGATATTCGACTTCGAGCGTCGTCACTCGCCGGTCCATCGCGCTCAGCGCCTCGCGGTCGGTCTGCGCGACAGTGTTGATCGCCGAGACGATGAAATAGGTCGCGGTCGCGACGATGCCGCCTGCCGTAATGGCGAGCGAGAGAAATTGCACCCAGCCGTCTGGCTTGACGCGGACGTGGAGACTCGTCGCGTCAGTCGGCGCAGCATCTTCATCGATCATGGGGCGTCTGATAAAAGTTACGCCTCTATCGCAAACACGGACAAGACGACGATATTGGGGGTTAGATACTGCGTGCGTTCGGCATTGCGGCGCTCGAGAAGCCCAGCGACGGTCACGAGCCGGCCGTCGACTTGTGCCTTATCCCAGAGTAAAAAAGCCCTGGCCGCGTGGGCGTAATCCTGCTCATTGTGATAGCGTCGCACTGACGAGCCGAGAAAGCTCGCTTCACCGATGTTGAAGGCGAGGCTGACCATTGCCGCGAATTGATTGTCGGTCGTCATTGCCGGGTCGGTGCGCGCGTCGACCCAATCCTCAAAGCCGGCAAGATCTTGCGCCAACAGGTAATCGGCTTGCGCCGGCGTTACCGTGTCGCCTTTATAGACACCGCCGGTGTGACCCCATCCGATCGTCCACACACCAGCGATGTCGCGATAGGCGACGAGCGCGGGTCCGCCGTTGGGCCCCCGCTCGTATTGCTTGATCAGCCCCAATCCGGCAGCGCTGGTGATGCGCCTCACGACGCTTCGTCTCCGCGATCGTCCGGCGTCGGTTTGTTTGGAGGTGATCCGAACGGCTGAAACGGATTTAAATGTAATTCACCGCCGATATTCGCCGCCGAAACGACGCTGTCGGATCTTGTTAGCTCCTCTGGCGGTCGAGCGTTCGTCATCGGCTGTGTCCAGCGGACCGAAGCGGAGAGCTCCGCCGACAGGTAAGCCACCTCTTCCTCGAGACGGGCCACTTGCAATCTCGTGCCCGCAGAATCGGCAAGCAACTTTTCGAGTTTTTCGCCGATAACCTTGATCAATTCGCCATGGGCCCAGTCGCTGGCATAGAGATCGTCAGCGGCCGCGGCAATCTGGGTTATTAGCCCCAGCCAGTTCTGCACAAACGAATGGCCCTGAGGATCGCGTTGAAACGGCATTGTCACCGCCCCCCTACGACGATGCGCAGCCCGTAAGGGCCAAAGTTATATTCCTTGGCCTCGCCGCTCCCGGCACGCATCATGCACGTACCGGTTTCGACCGACGCCGACAGGATCAGCCCTGGAACATCCTGATGCGTATCGAGGCGCACCACCTTGTAGCGGCGGCGGTCGCTTTCGGGATCGACCGCAGTCAGTTTCTGAGGCAGCATCAGCCTCGCTCCAGTTCTGGTTGTTTGACGGGCTTCGCGGACAAACTTCGTCGGTGGGGCCGACCCGCATGTAGGCGGCCCCGCGGATCCGCTCTTTCAGATGCACTACGATACGCCGCCGCACGGGCGCAACCGCCACTAGGTCGTCGTTCCTTGCGTGCGCAGATCAGCCGAGCCTTTGTAGGCGGCGGTTCCGGCCGGCAGGGTCAAGCGCATCCAGCAGCCCTGAGCGCCTGCGCTATTCGGCGCATTGCCGCTAGGTAGACTGCCGCCAGGCACGTTGATGAAGGCCGGCTGCGTGGTAAATGAACTTACACCCGTTGGTAGGAAACCGGACGTTTGCTGGCGGGCGCTCGCCGTGTTGGTATCATTGAGTGCGGTGCATAAGCCGAGGTCGAGCAATGCTCCGGCCGGCAAGGTTGGTGTTTCACTGACAATCTCGATCTGCGCGCCAGTCAAGGCCGTCGCCGAATTGTTGTTGACGACGAAGACCTTTTCGTAGAAATATCGCGCCGAGCCGGTCGGCACGTCTGCGGCCGAGGTCCAAAAACACCGCGTGACCGCCGTCACCGGCGTTGGCGTACCGCCGCCCGCGCTGTTCGTTACATCGAATAGTATCCCCTGGACAATCTTGTATGTGGTGGTGTTATCCGGGATCGTACCCCAATCGCGATTGACCGCGACAACATCAGTGCCGTAGCCGGAGGTCGCAATGATCATGCGCAGCTGGTTCGGCCCCGTTCCAGTGCGTGTCCAAATCAGCTGACCGGCTGAGACAGAGGCTCCGTCGCCCGAAGCCAAGTGAAACAGCGGCGGCGTGGTCCCCGCGGTGTTGGCAGATCCAGTCTGCGCGGTGTGATAGGTCGTATCGGTCGTCACCGTGCCAGTCGGCAACACACAGCTGTGCGCCATCAGCGCAACGTCGCCGACCGCCGCGGTACCGCCGGGGTTGACAAGTCCGGCGATTGCGCCACCGGTGATCACCGCCGCACCTATGCGCTCAAAGGTCTGCGCACCGGTGACAACCGTTTGGCCGTTCAGTGTGACCGCCGCTGGGGTCTGAACGATGCCGGTCGGATCGCGGCCGGTGACTTGGCCCTTGGCCGCGGTGTCAGAGGCCGAGGTCGACACCCAATCGACCGTGCCGGCCGGGGTGATGTCATAGAAAGCAACGCGCTTGGTGAAATCGACAACACCGCCGACGGCAACCGCATCAGCTTCCGGCATATTCGCCGAACCGTAGACCATGATATTGTTTGGGGTTACGCTCATGAGGCTTCCTCAGTCATGAAAATGGCGCCTCACGGCGCCTGCGGTGAACAAGGTGATTTGAGATCCTGTTACCTGATCAGAGATGAAATGGGCCGAAATGTGCCATTGCAGGAGCCGGCGGCTGGCATCGCTATGATGCGACTGTCCTCAATCAAGGACGCAACACCTGTCAGCGTTCCGGGTTGAGGCACGACAGGCTGCGCCTCCCAGCACCATTTTCCAGGCTTATCGCCACAGGCTTTCGACTGGCGGTCGCGCTGTCGAGATCAGCGGTGCTCATCGATCTGACTTGATCTAGCATCGTTGAGCATCCCGTGAGAATGAGCGCCAAGACGAGACAAAGATATCGCCACAAGATGCTGCGACTCCTTTGTTAATAACTGCTAAGTGCCGAACGCTTGAACACATTGGGCGCGGTGCAGACATAGATGTAATTGCTGTCAAACCGCAGCTGTCCCGTGTTGCAGGGACCGGTGTCGGCCGGTGTTCCGGACGGGATCAATCCGCCAAACGAATTGATCGTCTGCGGCGTCGAGGCGGCGATCCGGTAGTTCGAGCCGTCCCATTTGAGCTGCAGGAACTCGTAGTTAGGCCCGGCCGGCATTACAAAGCTCGACACCGAAGTTCCGCCCTGCGCCGGCAACAGGATCTTTTCGCTGGCCGAGCCGGCAACGGAAATCGTGATCCCCAGCCCGTTGTCGGTCATAAAGCCCATGGTCCAGCCCGGGTAGAGGGTCGAAGGGTTGGGCAGGCTGACGCCGAGGCTGGGGCTCGCGTTGTAGGACGAGAGCACATTGCCGCCGTCTGAGACCTGGGCGTTGTAGGTCGACGCGGTCGGGAAGGTGAAGCGGTTCAGCGAAAAGTTGGCGCCGAGCATGCCGATGTTGGTCGCCGATTGTGGCGTGATCGTTGT
>JAFAHP010000687.1 GCA_019237175.1 Alphaproteobacteria bacterium | reverse complement strand
GTGATTGCCATGGATAAAATTCGTCGACTCCCAGCCGACCGGCGAGCCCTTTCAGGACAAATTGCGTCGGCCGCGCTTGGCCGGCTGGCGCCAAGATCCGCTCGGTCAAGTAGAGATGCGTGTGCGTGGCCTTGCAGCCGAGGTCTTCGAGCCAGGCTGTGCCCGGCAGCACTACATCTGCGAAGCGGCGTGTCGTTTCATTCATGAAAAGGTCGTGACAGACGACGAGGTCTAGCTTCTCCATGCCGGCGGCAAGCCGCCTCGAATCGGCAAACGACGAGAGCATGTTGACACCGAACAGCAGCAGGACCCGTACCCTGCCGTCGTCCAGCGCGGCGACGATTTCGGACATTTGATTGGGCATATAATTCCCGGGCGGGCGTCTGTCGGCCGCTGTGATCGTCGCAAACCCGCCTCCATGCGCGAGCGCCGCGTGGCGCTCGCCGAGCCCGCCGCCGGCGATGCCGTAGCTGCCGGCGAGCGCCGGAAGACAGGAGATGGCGCGTGCGGCCTGCCAGGTGTTCGCACCCTTGTGCAAGGAGCTGCCGCCCATCACGATCATCGCGGGCTTGATAGTTGCATAGGCGCGGGCAAAAGCAGTGATGCGATCGGCCGTGATGCCGGTCTCTTTCGCCGCCCATTCGGGGCTGAACTCATGAACGTGCCGAGAGAGCTCGTCGAAGCCCAGTGCATGCGCGGCGATGAACGCGCTGTCGCAGAGCCCTTCGCCGATGATGACGTGCATCACGGCAAGCGCAAGGGCCGCGTCCGAACCGGGCCGGATCAGCAAGACCTCGTCGGATTGGGCGGCGGCTTCTGTCCGTCGGATGTCGATCGTCACAATCCTCGCCCCGCGTTTTTTGGCGGCGACCAGGTGCGGCGCGGTATTAGGCTGGCTCGCCAGATTGGCCCCCCACATAACGATCAGCTGCGAATTCGCCCCCATATCTTCCTTGGTGTTGATCTCCAAGGCGCCGGTGAGACCGATGCCGAAGCCGCCGAGCCCCCAGCAGATCATCGCCGGGCTCCAGTACTGGCAGCCATAGAGGTTGGCGAAGCGGGTCAGCATCTGCCCGCCGATCGAGAGCCCATAATTGTTGGCGAGGTTGCCGTGGCCGCTCCACAGCGCAGTCGCTTCTCGGCCCGCCGCCGCGACCCGGTCGGCGATCAGGTCGAGAGCATCATCCCAACTTACCTCTCGCCATGCGTCCGCGCTGCGGTTTTCACGGATCAGCGGCTTCAAGAGCCGTTTCGGGTTCCCCATGATCTGGCGCGAGGCTTGGCCGCGCACGCACAAAAACCCTTGACTGTCGGGATTGTCCTTGTCGCCCCTGACGCCGACAATCCCGCCGTCCTGAACATCGACGAGCATCCCGCACAATGTCGGGTGACAATTCATCGGACACATTGTGCGCATTGTTCGAACCGGGCCGGCCATCGCACCTTCTCCTATAGCGTGAGCAGTATCGCAGGCACGCCGCACGGGCGAAAGTCGCCGTGTCGAGGTATGAAGAAGGCGATCCCGGTCGGCGGAATGCACTGACGCTTTTCCGCTCTCCATCTCTCCGCCATTATGTCAGCGCGGACGAAGGGAGGACGGGGAATGCCTATCGGCGGCAAAGTTGTCATCACTTGCGCGGTGACGGGGTCGATCCACACCCCGACGATGAGCCCCTATCTGCCATTGACCCCGGACGAGATCGCACGCGATGCGATCGCTGCGGCAGAGGCAGGGGCGGCGATCCTCCATCTTCACGCCCGCGACCCGAAAGATGGGCGGCCGACCCCCGACCCCGATGTGTTTATGCAATTTTTGCCGCGCATCAAGCAGGCGACAAACGCCGTCGTCAACATCACGACCGGGGGCGGGCATGGCATGACCCTCGAGGAGCGGCTCGCCGCCCCGCTTCGTGCCAAGCCGGAGATGTGCTCGTGCAACATGGGCTCGATGAATTTCGGGCTCTATCCGATGCTCGAGCGCTACAAGCAGTGGAAATACGAGTGGGAGCCGCACTATCTCGGCATGACCCGCGACTTTATCTTCCGCAACACTTTTGCAGACATCGAGCGGACCCTGAAGGAATTGGGCGAGGGCTGCGGCACCAAATTCGAGTTCGAATGCTACGATGTTGGCCATCTGTACAATCTGGCGCATTTCCTCGACCGCAAACTGGTGCAGCCGCCGGTCTTCGTACAGACGATCTTTGGCATTTTGGGCGGGATCGGCGCCGATCCGGAAAACCTGATGCACATGCGGCGCATCGCGGACAAATTGTTTGGCAGCGCCTATGAATGGTCGATCCTCGCCGCCGGCCGGCATCAAATGCCGCTTGTCACGATGGGCGCGATTATGGGCGGAAATGTCCGTGTCGGGCTCGAAGACTCGTTGTGGCTCGGTCGCGGCCAATTGGCCCAGGGCAATGCCGACCAGGTCGGACGCATCCGAACGATCCTCGAAAACCTGTCGCTCGAAATCGCCACCCCCGACGAGGCCCGCCAATTGCTGCGGTTGAAGGGCGGCGACGCCGTCGCGTTTTGAGCGGGCAAGCAAGATGATCGACAAACGCGTAAAGACGCTTGCCGAGGCGGTGGCCGGGGTGAAAGACGGGTCGGTGGTGCTGTGTGCCGGGTTTGGCGGCGCCGGATTGCCCGATGCGTTGTGCGAGGCACTGATCGAACAAGGGGCGCACGAACTGACCGTTGTCGCGAACAACGCCGGCAGCGGACGCCGCGGGCTCGCGGCATTGATGGCCGCCGGACGGGTACGCAAGATCATGTGCTCGTTCCCGCGCAGCTCGGGCAGCGTTGTTTTCGAAGAACTCTACGCCGCCGGCAAGATCGAGCTCGAATTGCTGCCGCAGGGAACGCTGAGCGAGCGGATGCGCTGCGCCGCAGCCGGGCTCGGCGGGTTTTACTCGCCGGTTTCAGTCGGCACACGGCTCGCCGAAGGCAAGGAGCATCGCGAGATCGACGGCCGCACCTATGTGCTCGAAAAGCCGCTCAGGGGCGATGTCGCGTTGCTCGCCGCCGACCGGGCCGACCGCTGGGGTAACCTTGTCTATCGGAAATCGCAGCGCAATTTCAATCCGACGATGGCGATGGCGGCTGATCTCTCGATCGCGCAGGTGCGCTATATCGTCGAATTGGGTGAGCTCGATCCGGAGAGGATCGTCACCCCGGGGATCTTTGTCGACCGCGTCGTCCAGGTCACGTTCTAGAATGCGCCGGTAATCCAATCAGAAAGGGGTGGTCATTGCGAGCGTAGCGATGCAATCTCGCCGTCAAATACTGCGATCTGTTTCGGGATTGCCGCGTCGCCCTTGGGATCCTCGCAATGACGATATTATTTACTTTGGATAGGAGCGATGATGCTGACCCTGTACTTCTCGCCTGGGTCGAGTGCAATGGCAACGCATATCGCGTTGCACGAGATCGGCGTGCCGTTCGCGACGAAACTCGTCTCCTTGGCCAAAGGCGAACAGCACTCCCAGGATT
>JAFAHP010000529.1 GCA_019237175.1 Alphaproteobacteria bacterium | reverse complement strand
TCCGGCGCGATCTCGACGAACACGCGCTGATACTCCGACGGGGTCGATTCCTCGATCAGCATCGGGATCACCGCCATATCCAATCGCCGGCCCACTTGCTGAAGCGCCCGCTGCAACGCCTGCCCACCGGTGGTTTGCCACCCCCTGCGCGGCCCCAGAAACGCGACCCTGGATGCCGCGGGGACGGCGTCTTTCAGAATTTGCAGCCGCTTCGCATAGGTTTCGTAGTCAAAGAGGCTGACCCCGGTGATGTTGCCGCCCGGATGCGCCAGGCTGGTCACGAGGCCGCCGGCAATCGGGTCGACCGTGATGCATACGATCGATATCGTGCCGGTGGCCGCGCGGAGTGCCTGCGCCACAGGGCCGGCAATGGCGACGATGACCTCCGGATTGCGGTCTGCGACTTTGCGAGCAAGATCGGGATAATCCGCGGGTCGGCCGTCGCCGGAATATTCCTCGACGATCAGGTTTCGTCCCTCGGCATCGCCGAGTCGGCTCAGCTCTTCCCAGAACGGCCGCCAATAGCGGCTCGCCGGGTCGTTGATTTGGGCGACAGGGCCTGCGGCGATCACGATCGCAATCCGGTGCTGCTTTGCCGCCTGTTGCGCGCGCACCGTTCGGGCGGCGCTTGCGAGCAACAGGCCAATCGCAAAATCGCGGCGTTTCATTCTATAACATCGTTGGCGGTCGCGAGCAGTCCGGGTGGGATGGAGAGGCCGAGTGCCTTGGCGGCCTTTAGATTGATCACGAACTCGTATTTGGTCGGCAGATAAATCGGGATGTCGCCCGGCATCGCCCCATTGAGGATCGTATGAACGTCATCGGCCATCCGGCGCCCCAGTTCGCCGAGGTCGGTCGCATAAGCCATTAGCCCGCCCGCCTCTGCATATTCACGCCAGGGATAGATGGCCGGAAGGCGGTTTTTGTTGACCAGCTCGACAATCAGCTGACGGCTGGCGAGGAGGTCGCCTATGGAGTTCACGATGACCGCATCCGGCCGGTCCTGCGCGATTTCGGCGAATACGCGCTGCAACTCGATTGGGGTCGCCTCTTGGAGCGCCATATCGATTACCGAGATTTCCAACTTTCCGGCTGCTTCGCGAAGGATTTGATCGAGATCTTGCGACGTCCCGATGGTCAGGAACGCAACTTTGGACACCGAAGGGACAGCTTCCTTGAGGATCTGGAGCCGCTTTCCAAAGATCTCGGGCCCTGCGAACACGGTGACGCCGGTGATGTTGCCGCCCGGGCGCGCCAGGCTCTTCGCGAACCCGAACTGGATCGGGTCGCCCCCAATCCAAACGATCGGTATTGAGCCGGTCGCCGCGCGGACCGCCCGCGCGATGGCGTCCGTGACAGCGACAATTGCGTCCGGGCTCTGGCTGACGACCTGGCGGGCAAGATCAGGATAGCCGGCGGGCCGGCCTTGGCCCGAATACCGATCGACGGTCAGGTTTTGCCCCTCGATATCGCCCAACCGCCGCAGTTCCTCGTAAAACGCCGGCCATTCGCGAACTCCCGTATCGCTGATGTCGGCGACCGGACCCGCGGGAGTGACGACTGCAATTCGGTGCTGCTTCGCCGGCTCCTGCGCGCGCACCGCGCCGAATACAGCCGAAAGCAGCAGAAGGGCCGCCGCGGCGAGCGTGCGGATTGCCGTCATTCTTCCGGCAATCCCGCCTTGCGGAGGCCGTCCACGTACAGGGCCAGGAATTCCGGTGAAGCGAACTTCACCGCACTACGTGCCCTCCATTCCGCGATCGTCAAACCGGGCTGGAGCTCGAGCCGCCGCCTGAGCCACTCGCGAGCTTCGTCGATGCGGCCGAGATGAGCACACGAGACCACTTTGACCGCCATTGCGGGGTCAAAGTTTGGCCGTTCGTGCAGTGCCCGGTCGGCCCATTCCACGGCCTCTTGGTATCGCCCTCCGACGAAATGGGCGGCGGCGAGCGCGCTCTTGAAACCCGGACCCTGCGGATCGAGCGGGCTCAGCCGCAGCGCGCGCTGGATCGCTTCGATCGCCGGACCTGGCTGGTTTAGAAAGACCAATACGAAGCCGCGTGCGTGCC
>JAFAHP010000338.1 GCA_019237175.1 Alphaproteobacteria bacterium | reverse complement strand
GGCCAAGCCCAGTCAGAACCTGGCGGACATTGTCAAGCAACTGTCGGTGCCGCGCGCGGCGTGGGTCATGCTGCCGGCCGGCCACATCACCGACGAGACGATCGTCGAGCTGAGCGAACTCATGTCTGCCGACGACATCGTTATCGACGGCGGCAATTCGTTCTACCAGGACGACATCCGCCATGCCGAGCTGTTAAAACCAAAGGGCATCCATTTTGTCGATGTCGGTACCAGCGGCGGCATCTGGGGTTTCGAGCGCGGCTATTGCATGATGATCGGCGGCGACAAAAAGGTCGTCGACCACCTCGACCCGATCTTCAAGACCTTGGCCCCCGGGAGGGGGAACATCGACCGGACACCCGGCCGCGACCGGCGTGACCCGCGCGCCGAGGACGGCTACTTGCACTGCGGCCCGGTCGGCGCGGGCCATTTCGTAAAGATGGTGCACAATGGCATCGAATACGGCGTCATGCAGGCTTATGCCGAGGGCTTTGACATCCTCCGCAACGTCAGCTCTCCAGCAGTGCCGGAGAACCGGCGCTACCAGCTTGAGCTGCCCGACGTCGCCGAAGTCTGGCGGCGCGGCAGTGTGATTTCCTCATGGCTGCTCGATTTGACCGCCATCGCGCTTGCTGCCGACCCACAGCTGTCGCAATTCACCGGGCAGGTCGCCGATTCCGGCGAAGGCCGCTGGACGGTGCAAGCGGCAATCGAAGAGGCGGTGCCGGCCGAGGTGTTGTCATCGGCACTTTATACCCGCTTCCGTTCGCGCCAGGACCATACCTTTGCCGAACGGATCCTGTCGGCGATGCGCCACGAATTCGGCGGACATCAGGAGCCGGGTACGATGGTGGGGGACTGATTCGATGGACGACGCACGGACCGAAGCAAAGACCGGCAGCACGGCGCGCCGCGCCCCAAAGGCGCCGCCCTGCGCGATGGTGATTTTTGGTGCCGGCGGCGATCTGACCCGAAGATTGCTGATCCCCGCGATTTACAACCTCGCCAAAGACAAGCTCTTATCGGACAAATTTGCGATCATCGCCGCCGACCGCACGCCAAAGCCGCCCGAGGCCTATCGCGACACCCTCGCCCAGGGGGTCCGCAGCTTTGTTTCCGACACCGCCTCGGGTGGCGAAACCGAGCCTTTCGACGCCAAGACCTGGGATTTTCTCGCGAGCCGCATTACCCATTTTCCCGGCGATTTTACGTCGCCGGAGACCTATGCGCGGCTTGGCGATCTGTTAAAAACCATCGAAACTCAGTCCAACACCGGTGGCAACATTCTGTTCTACCTCGCTGTTGCCCCACAACTCTTCGGCACAATCGTCGAAAGATTGGGCGAGGCAGGCCTGGCCGAAGAGAAGCCGGGGACTTGGCGCCGCGTCATTATCGAAAAGCCGTTCGGCAGCGATCTCGCCACCGCGCGCGCGTTGAATGCGCGAATTCTCAAGGTATTGCACGAGAACCAGATCTATCGGATGGACCATTTCCTCGGCAAGGAGACGGTCCAGAACATCATGGCGTTGCGTTTTTCGAACGCGATCTTCGAACCGCTGTGGAACCGCGACCATATCGATCATGTGCAAATCACCGCCGCCGAAACCGTCGGCGTCGAGCGGCGCGGCAATTTCTATGAAGTCACCGGCGCATTGCGGGACATGGTTCCGAACCATGTTTTCCAATTGCTCAGCCTGACGGCGATGGAATCGCCCAATTCGTTTGCCGCCGATGCGGTGCGCAACGAAAAGACCAAGGTTCTCGAATCGATCCGTCCGCTCGATTACGAAGATGCGCGCCGCAATGTCGTCCGCGGACAATATACCGACGGGCATATCAACGGCGTCCCGGTCCAAGGCTATCGCGCAGAACCCGACGTCGACCAAAGCAGCATGACCGAGACCTATGTCGCGCTGCAGTTGGAAATCGACAATTGGCGCTGGGCCGGGGTGCCGTTTTACCTGCGCACCGGCAAAAGATTGACACGGCGCACGACCGAAATTGCGATCCAATTCAAAAAGGCGCCGTTTGCGTTGTTCCGCGACACTCCTGTCGACATTTTGAATGCCAACGCGCTGATCCTGCAGATCCAGCCCGATGAGGGCGCCTCACTGCAGTTCGAGGCCAAGGTGCCGGGGCCGCGGCTCGAACTCGGTGGGGTGCAGATGGATTTCCGCTACAAGGATTATTTCCATATTGAACCCAGCACCGGCTACGAAACCCTGGTGTACGACTGCATGATCGGTGACGCGATGCTGTTCAAC
>JAFAHP010000327.1 GCA_019237175.1 Alphaproteobacteria bacterium | reverse complement strand
GATCGAAAACCCCGGCGTCATCCTGGGTGCAATCCTCGGCGTCTGTCAGCGCCACGGGCGCGACAAGGCGACGATCATCGCCTCGAAGGGGATCGCCGATTTCGGCGCCTGGCTCGAGCAGCTGCTCGCCGAATCGACTGGCAAGCTTGGCAAAGGGATCGTGCCAGTTGATGCCGAACCTCTTGGACCCCCCTCGGTCTATGGCACCGACCGAGTCTTCGCTTATTTGCGGCTTGCGGCCGACCAGGATGCGGAACAAAAGCGGGCGGTCGCAGCCTTGGAAGCCATCGGCCAGCCGGTGGTGCGCATCGTCGTCTCCGATGCGATGCAGCTCGGCCAGGAGTTCTTCCGCTGGGAGATGGCCACCGCGGCGGCGGGCTCGGTGATCGGGATCAACCCGTTTGATCAGCCCGATGTCGAAGCCAGCAAGGTCAAGACGCGCGACCTGACCACCGCTTATGAAAAGACCGGGACGCTCCCAGAGGAGAAGCCGTTTTTCTCGGACGCCGGGTTTAAATTGTTCGCCGACGCGCGCAACGCGGCCGAGCTTGCGCCGCATTCGACCACCCTCGCTTCGGCGCTCGAGGCGCATTTCGCGCGCATCGGCGCCGGCGACTATGCGGCTTTGCTCGCTTACATCGAACGTAACCCCGCCCATATCGAAGCGATGCAGAGCTTGCGCCGGATAATCCGCGACCGCACGCATGCCGCGACTTGTCTCGGCTTTGGCCCGCGGTTTTTGCATTCGACCGGCCAAGCCTATAAGGGCGGACCGAATAGCGGCGTATTTTTGCAGATCACGTGCGACGATGCCGAGGATCTGCCGGTTCCAGCTCAGAAATACACCTTTGGCGTGGTCAAGGCCGCGCAGGCACGCGGCGACTTCGAGGTCCTGGCCGAGCGCGGCCGGCGGGCGTTGCGCGT
This sequence comes from Alphaproteobacteria bacterium, assembly GCA_019237175.1. Lineage (GTDB taxonomy): Bacteria > Pseudomonadota > Alphaproteobacteria > ATCC43930 > CGMCC-115725 > AP-15. The sequence continues at coordinate 2,498 of JAFAHP010000327.1, read as the reverse complement.
CCATATCTCGGGCGATCTGGCGGCCGGTCTCAGGGCTCTTCGCCGCGCGGTCGAGCAGGCCTTGGAGTAGTAGGCACCGCGATCGGCGGGAAAACGGAGGAATCTGATGCAACTCGGGATGATCGGTCTCGGTCGGATGGGCGGCAACATCGTGCGCCGGCTGATGAAGAACAGCCATAGCTGTGTCGTCTACGACAAGAGTGCCGACACGGTGCGCGAGTTCGCCGGCGAAGGGGCCAAGCCCAGTCAGAACCTGGCGGACTTTGTCAAGCAGCTGTCGGTGCCGCGCGCGGCGTGGGTCATGCTCCCGGCCGGCCACATCACCGACGAGACGATCGTCGAGCTAAGTGAACTCATGTCTGCCGACGACATCGTTATCGACGGCGGCAATTCGTTTTACCAGGACGACATCCGCCATGCCGAACTGTTGAAACCGAAGGGAATCCATTTTGTCGATGTCGGTACCAGCGGCGGCATCTGGGGTTTCGAACGCGGCTACTGCATGATGATCGGCGGCGACAAGAAGGTCGTCGACCACCTCGACCCGATCTTCAAGACCTTGGCCCCCGGAAGGGGCAACATCGACCGGACACCTGGCCGCGACCGGCGTGACCCGCGCGCCGAGGAGGGCTATTTGCACTGCGGTCCGGTGGGTGCGGGCCATTTCGTAAAGATGGTGCACAATGGCATCGAATACGGCGTCATGCAGGCTTATGCCGAGGGCTTCGACATCCTCCGCAACGTCAGCTCTCCGGTGGTGCCGGAGAATCGGCGCTATCAGCTTGAGCTCCCCGACATCGCGGAGGTCTGGCGGCGGGGCAGCGTGATTTCTTCGTGGCTGCTCGATTTGACTGCGATCGCGCTCGCTGCCGATCCGCAGCTGACGCAATTCACCGGGCAGGTCGCCGATTCGGGCGAGGGCCGCTGGACGGTTCAGGCGGCGATCGAAGAGGCCGTGCCGGCCGAGGTGTTGTCATCGGCACTTTACACCCGCTTCCGCTCGCGCCAGGACCACACCTTCGCCGAACGCATCCTGTCGGCGATGCGCCACGAATTCGGCGGCCACCAGGAGCCGGGTACTATGACAGGGGACTGATTTTATGGACGACGCTCGGACCGAAGCAAAGACCGGCAGCACGGCCCGCCGTGCGCCCACGGCACCGCCTTGCGCGATGGTGATTTTTGGCGCCGGCGGCGATCTGACCCGAAGATTGTTGATGCCCGCGATTTACAACCTGGCTAAAGACAAGCTCTTATCTGACAAATTTGCGATCATCGCCGCCGACCGCGCGCCAAAGCCGCCCGAGGCCTATCGCGACACCCTCGCCCAGGGGGTCCGCAGCTTTGTCTCCGACACCGCCTCGGGGGGCGAAACGGAGCCGTTCGACGCCAAGACCTGGGATTTTCTCGCTAGCCGCATTACCCATTTTCCCGGCGATTTTACCTCACCCGAGACCTATGCGCGGCTTGCCGATTTGTTAAAGACCATCGAAACTCGATCCAACACTGGTGGCAATATTCTGTTCTACCTTGCTGTTGCTCCACAACTCTTCGGCACGATTGTCGAAAGATTGGGCGAGGCCGGCCTGGCTGAAGAGAAGCCCGGGACTTGGCGCCGCGTCATTATCGAAAAGCCGTTCGGCAGCGATCTCGCCACCGCGCGCGCGTTGAATGCGCGCATTCTCAAGGTATTGCACGAGAACCAGATCTATCGCATGGACCATTTCCTCGGCAAGGAGACGGTTCAGAACATCATGGCGTTGCGCTTTTCGAACGCGATCTTCGAACCGCTGTGGAACCGCGACCATATCGATCATGTGCAAATCACCGCGGCCGAAACCGTCGGCGTCGAGCGGCGCGGTAATTTCTATGAAGTCACCGGCGCATTGCGGGACATGGTTCCGAACCATGTCTTCCAATTGCTCAGCCTGACGGCGATGGAATCACCCAATTCGTTCGCTGCCGATGCGGTGCGCAACGAAAAGACCAAGGTTCTCGAATCGATCCGTCCGCTCGATTACGAAGATGCCCGCCGCAACATTGTGCGCGGGCAATATGCCGACGGGCATATCAACGGCGTCCCGGTCCAAGGCTATCGCGCGGAACCCAATGTCGACCAAAACAGCATGACCGAGACTTATGTCGCGCTACAGTTGGAAATCGACAATTGGCGCTGGGCCGGGGTGCCGTTTTATCTGCGCACCGGAAAAAGATTGACACGGCGCACGACTGAAATTGCGATCCAATTCAAAAAAGCGCCGTTTGCGTTGTTTCGCGACACCCCGGTCGACATTTTGAATGCTAACGCACTGATCCTGCAGATCCAGCCCGATGAAGGCGCATCACTGCAATTCGAGGCCAAGGTGCCGGGGCCGCGGCTCGAACTCGGTGGGGTGCAGATGGATTTCCGCTACAAGGATTATTTCCATATTGAACCCAGCACCGGCTACGAAACCCTGGTGTACGACTGCATGATCGGTGACGCGATGCTGTTCAAC
>JAFAHP010000110.1 GCA_019237175.1 Alphaproteobacteria bacterium | reverse complement strand
CGCATCACGGTAGATCGGCTGAGCCAGCACCCGACTCATCGTCCGACGGCTGAACTCGCCGTTGATCGCGTTGAAGCCGAGGACGATCGACAGCAGCGGGATCAGGATCCCGAGCAATTCATAAAAACGGAACGGTGCGGGGTCTGCCGCCATCGTCAACAGGCGCAAAAACAGGAACGGGCTTTCGCCAATCGTCTTGCGGATGGCGTCGATCGCAAAGTAGACGGTCGTCAGCGCCAACAGAAAGATGATGACTTCGACGAGTACGACCAAAGCGCCCGACAGGTAATCCGCGGCTTCCTTGGCGAGCACCACCGCCATACCGGTCAAGGGCGAGCCCTCACGCCGCATCGCGCGCCTCTTCGAAATAGCGGGTATAGACCTCATTGAGGCTGGGTTCGGCAAAGCGCAGCCCGATCAGCGCGGAGGAAGGAGCCAGTTCGCGGGCAATTTGCGCCCGCAGATCGCGAGCGCAATCGACGCGGTACAGTTCCGGGCCCAGCATCTGCACGCGTACCACGTCCGGTATGCGGGAAAGGCGATCAATCACCCCCGGACCGCGTGCCTCGACATCGATGACATACCCGCCGCCGAGCACCCGCTGCGCCAATTCGGGGATACTGCCGGTAAGCGCGATCCGGCCGCGATTAAACAACGCGACACGGTCGCACACGCTCTGCACCTGATCGAGATGGTGCGAGGACAACAGTACCGTCGTGCCGTCGGCCTTGAGCCCACGGATCATGTCGAGGAATTCGCGGGTCGAATGGGGGTCGAGCGTCGCAGTCGGCTCGTCGAGGATCGCGATCTGCGGCGCTTTCATCAAGATCTCGGCGAGCCCGAGCCGCTGGCGCATGCCCCGCGAGAAGGTCGCCACCCGCTCGCGGCCGACATCGGGCAATCCGACCCGGATCATCGCTTTTTCGAAGCGATTGTCGATTTCGCGCCGCGACAATCCGGCAAGTCGCCCGGTATAGGCGAGGTTGTCGCGCGCTGAGAGACCATCGTAGAAACCCACCGTATCGGGTAGGTAGCCGACGCGGCGTTTGACCTCGAGCGGCTGGCGCAAGGGGTTGAAGCCGGCGACTTCAGCCTGTCCGCCGCTGGGTTCGGTCAGGCCGAGAAGCATCAGGATCGTCGTCGTTTTCCCAGAGCCGTTCGGCCCGAGGATGCCGACGATCTCGCCGCGTTCGACCACGAGATCGATATGGTCGACCGCGAGCACCGGACCGTAGCGCTTGGTCAAACCCTCGGCACGGATGGCGTTGGTGGCCGCCATGTCCCGTTCGCTAGCGCCGCCCATAGCGCGCGACGGCAAAGACAACGACCAGTAGGGCGATCGCGATGAACGCGATGCCGATCAAGCCCGTCCAGAGCGTCGGGGTCTGGACGGTGATGCGAAAATCCGCCGATTCGGACTGGCCGTCGGCGGCATTGGCGCGAATCGTCGTCTGATAATCGCCGGCGATTGCGCGCTCCGACGGCACAAACGTAACTTGCACCGACTGCGATTTGCCGACCGCCAACCCCGGCAGCTCTTTCGGATCGAAACTCGTCTTCCACCCTTCGGGTGCGGTGGCGCTGAACTCGATGTCGCGCGCAGCCTCGGTGCCGTCGTTGCGAAGCACGACGGTCAGCGGGCTCGGTTTCCCGGCATAGGCCTCGCCGCTGAGCCTGCCGCCCTCGCCCGAAAGCGACAGCCGCGGCTGGCCGAAAATCGTGATCGACAGCGGCAACTGCGCCGAGGCCGCTTCGCTCTTCGCATTCATCGCCAATTTGTAGTCGCCGGCCGGCGTGTCGCGCGGCATCGACACCGACATGTCGATATCCTTCGATTTCCCGGCGCCGATCGGGATGCTGGTGATCTGCTGGCTGCCGTAGGCCTCGGTAAACGTCACCGGGAAGGTTTTAGGGGCGGCGGCGGTGAAATTGATCGTCGCGTCCCGGCCGCTGTCGTTGGCGACCGTGACGGTGAATTTGAACGAGGTCGTCGAGGTACCGCGCAATGCCGGAAAATTGGTCGACAATTTCAGCTTCGCCGGCAGCTCTTTACCGATCGTCACGGTGATCGGCAGCCGTAGCTCGCTGTTTTCGCCGCGTGCGGCGACGATAAAATGATAATCGCCGCCGCCGACGCCGGCGGGCGGTTCGAGCCGCAGCTGCAGCTTTTCCTCGCTATCGGGTTCGACCATCACGGCCGAGATCGGTTGACCGCCGCCGAGAAGCGCTGCTTTCCAGCCGCTCGCCACTTGCGGCACCGACAGCGAAAATTGCCGCGGCGGTTGATGGTAATTATGGAGGGTGAGGTCGATCGTCGCGGTTTCGCCCGCCCGCACGGTCAGCGCTGGGTATTGAGTTGAAAGATAGATTCCGCTAACCGCGTTAGCGTCGGCGGATCTGACCGGCAGTGCGCCGGCAACCGCTCGGCGGGCTGCGTCGCCGGGGTGGCCGGCAATCGCCGCCGAGGCCAGCGCAACAATAGATCCTGCGATAATCGATCGCCGCATCGCTCCTTACCTCTTTCCCGCTCCCGTCGCCGCTGTGCGCCGGGTCGCCCCAGCGGTCGACGGGCTGCAT
>JAFAHP010000821.1 GCA_019237175.1 Alphaproteobacteria bacterium | reverse complement strand
GGCCGGGGACGATAACAGCGTGCACGAAGGCCAGTCCGCGCCGTCGGCGCTCGAGATCGGCCCCCGCGAGGAACCACAGAAAATCGAAGGTAACAGGGGCTACGCCCAAGTCATAAAAGGCGTAAAGAACTTCCGCACCCCCGCAGTCGTCTTCCTGCCGATCGGCGCGCGAAACGTACCGCCCCATCGCTCGGCCCGCGCGAAACAACGCTTGCCCGCCTCGTGTGCGCGGCATTTCCCACTCGTCGCGGAGCCGTTCTCCGAACCACCGGAGACCCCCAGCCCGCAACTTATGGAGCACCAGGGGCAGACCGGAAAGCGGCACCCGCACTGGAGACGCGGAGCCGCGCGCGCGGAGAGCCGACACGTTCGCCTCCTCGTCATCCCGTGGGCCATCAGCCCACGGACTAGTTCCGTGGGGCAGGCCGGGATCCATGTCAGCCATGGGCACCGGCCGGAGTTTATCCTCGGGCCGCGCGCGGCGCGGACCCGTGGGCCGGTGTGACGAAGTTGTTGGACGTCATCTTCCAGGAATAAGCGGCCTACGCTGCACCCGCGCACAGTTCCGCCGGGGGAGGCTTGTGACCGCCGAGCAGAATGCCCTTCCAATTTCCAATCCGATTTAGAGTGTTATAGTACACATATTCGGGTGAACGGCGGATCAACAACCCGTCACGGATCTCTTCTTCGTATTCGTATTGGGCCCACCCGTTGCAATTTTTGCAGAACGGTACTTTGTCCCATTGGCCGGTTTCGTGATAGTAGCGCGCTTTGGCGAATTCCTCGCCGTGCCATACCCCGCGCACCCCATCGGTAAAAACGTTCCCCATATCGGTGGCGCGGGTGCCGTCGAGGCAACACAATCGCACGCTGCCGTCATGGTGTACCGGAAGCGTCTTGTAAATGACCGGACAAGGCACGCGCTCGGGCGGCTCGACCATTTCGGGAAAGCGCCCATCTTCGAACACGATGCCCATGCGCACGACATCGACAGCACCGACCCAACGCGCGACAAAAGCATCGGCCTCGTGTCGATTGTCATCCTGAATGGTAAATGACACGCCGATACGTGGGTATTCGCGATCGCCGCGCGCCTTCATCAAACGAAAGACGGCGCTCTCGATCTTTTCGAGTTTGTCGACGCCGCGAACCTTGAGCAGGGTTTGCTTGGTCACTGCATCGATGCTGAACATGACCGAATCGACTTCAATGTCACAAAAAAACTTGGCCATGCTTTCGGTCAGCGTCAAACCATTGGTATTGAGGGCGAGCGCCATGCCCCGGCTCTTGACCGCACTCAACACCTCGCGAAGGTTCGGGATCAACAGAGGCTCGCCATAAATGCTCGGCGCCACCATCGGCCGCTTGTTCGTGAACTCGTCGAGCATCCGCCGTGCTTTGCCCAGATCCATATAACCCTTGAGCGGCTCGATCGCCTGGTCTTCCAATCCCCACACAGGGCACATCGGGCAACGCAGATTGCAGCGAGTGGCGAAATCGACGAGCAGCCGGTCCGGCAAATCCGGGACCGGCAAGGGCTGCCAGTGGTATCCCGGATCAACCCATTCGGCCGTTGACCAATCACGCATCGCTATTCCCCCGCGCTTCGCCATGTACCTCATAACATAATTCGTCATGGCCGGGCGTGTCCCGTGGGCCTTCAGCCCACGGACTTAGTTCCGTGGGCATCCACGCGCCCGGTTCGGGGCTGGAGAAGGCGTGGATCACCGGGACACCCCCGGGCTTGAACACCGAAGGCCCGTCGCGAGCGTAACCCGGGGGCGGTGATGACGAGTAAACGATGCGGTCACCCCGAATATGTCAGCCGCCGGCGCGCGTGATAGAGAAACAGCGCAAACGCGTCATAAGGGGTCACATTCGGTTTCTTGAGGATCTCCTCGGCGCAGAACAGTCGCTTCTCCGCTCCCTCATGCACGATCAACCGCGATTCGACCTCGCGGCTGATCGTGACCACGTAATAGCTGCGATAAAAGCGCGGCAGAGCGAGGCTGCCGAGGTCGAACTCGGTGCTGGCAAAAAATTCGGCGGCTTCGATTTCGAGCTCGAGTTCCTCGCGCAGCTCGCGCTTTAGCGCGGCGATCGGTTCCTCGCCCGGTTCGATACCGCCGCCGAACAGGCCCCAATGACCCGGATACCAGATGCCGGGCTTCGCGTCGCGCAGCTGCATCAGGTATTCGTCGCTTTCGACACGGATGATAGCGGCAACGGCATTGCCGACCGGCAGCTGCGTCTGGCTCGAAACCCAAAGATCGCGTGCCATTTTTGAGGTTAGGGGATGATCGGGGCGCCGGGCGGCGCGATGATCGCGCGCGGGTCGCGTTCGAGTGCCGTGAACACGACGGCAAGGAGATCCTTCTGCGCCACCGCCTGCCAGGGTGTGTCGTAAATCTCGCCGGATCGCAGCGTCCCGGCCTGTGCGAGCGGGGCGGCGAATTGCGGGAAGTCGCGATTAAGCTGCAGATGGCGGCGCAGCCGCATCTGATGAACGCCGCCCCGGCGGTCGCGCAGCCAATATATTTCCGCCGCCTCTGCCGGGAACAGATAGATTTCGGGTGCCACCATCTCCTCGGCATGGTGGATCGCTGTGCAGCGTTCGAGGCCGATCCCCAACAGCAGGACATGCGCATCGCTCTGGCGCGCCTTGCCGTAAGGGCTGGTCAGAGGGCACGGCGTGTCGCCCTGATGATGGGTGGCGGTCAATTCCGCCGCGCGGCGGCCATATGCCGCCACCGAATGCGTCGGATGCAGGCTGCGATGCGTCGCGTATCGCCGTCGAAACAGCTCAGCTACCACTCCGACATGAGAGGCGGTCTCCAGCTCGTCGAACCACGGGTTGGTCGGGGTGACGACGCGCCAGGTCATCGCCGGCATCAGCAGGGTGCCGGCGCTCATATAGTCGATCAGCCCCTCGATAAACGCCTCGGCCCGCAGACCGGCGGCGGCGAGACGGCGAAAAGCGCTGTGCACGAACAGCACGCCACCGCCCGGCACCCGGGCGCGGTCGAGGAGTTCCGCCGCGATCTGCGATTCGCGCGCAATCATGCCGAGGCCCTGGTTTTCCGCTCGCGGATTTCCTCGATCCTGTCGAGACAGCGTTCGACGTCACGGAACGGCAATCCGCTCAATTCGCGAAGCTCCAGATCCCACCATTTCAGCCGCAGCAGGCGCTCGATCGTCTGCTCCGCAAAGCGAAGGCGTCGCACCTCGGCCGGAACCCCCGCGACAATCGCGTAGGGCGGGACGTCTTTGGTCACCACCGAACCGGCGCCGATGACCGCCCCGTCGCCAACCGACACGCCGGCAAGGATATTGACGTTGTGTCCGGTCCACACGTCGTTGCCGATCGTGACGTGCTGAAACATGTCGGGCGTGCGCTCCAGGCGCTCAAACTCGTTGTATTCCGCCACCCAGTCGAACGAGCGCGGATGATACTGGAACTCGTTTGTGGAGAGCCAGCCGACCGGATGATTGAACGGATTGATCGCCGTGCGCGCGCCGATCGCGCAATAGGCGCCGACGGTGGCGCGCGCGACAAAACAGTTTTCGTTCATGCCGAAATACTTGCCGACCACGACCTCGGGACCGATCTGCGACAGGCGATTCAGAAACACTGGCCCGCGCACGCGCGAATCGATGATCCGCGCCCCGGCATTCAAACGAATGATACCGTGCAAATAAGCCGGCTCTGATCCGCTGTTCTCGAACCGATCGATGTAGATTTCCTGATAAATCATATTTTCGGCGGGCGGTGTTTGGACCTTTCCACTCGAATTCAAGCCGCCCCTTCTCGTCGTCCCCGAGCTCGACCCGGGGATCCACGTGGATGGCCGGAACAAGTCCGGCCATGACGGGAAAGGGAATTGTGCTTTTGTTTTCCGGGCTGGCATAATCCGATCAACAGCAGCGGTCAACACGGTGGGACGCTGCTATCGGCGCTTTTTTGTATGTTTG
>JAFAHP010000704.1 GCA_019237175.1 Alphaproteobacteria bacterium | reverse complement strand
CTGATTGGCGTCGATTTGCTAAACCCGAACTTCCCGAAAATGGCGGAGAGCTTCGGGCTCGCCGGGGTCAAGACGACAACCCCCGAGGGTTTGCGCCACGAACTTGCGGCCGCCTTGAAGCGCCGCGGCACGACCGTGATCGAGGTTACGGTCGGCGAGATGCCGGACCCGTGGAAGGTGCTGGTCCCGCCGCGGGTCCGCGGCAGCCGTTAGCAGATTGTCCTCGGCAGCTATTGCTCTTATTCCATCACTTACATGACCGGCTGCTCGCGTCACACGACCGGTGCCCTGCTTTCCGCCGCCGCGCATCAGGTTGTAGGATCGGGCGCGGCTAGGCAGAAGGGTGCCGATGTTCGATCAAGCCAAACTCGATGCGTTGCGCGCCAAATACGAGGGCGCCAAAGAAACCGAGGTCGCACCCGAGAGATTCCGAGAGGCGCTGTCGCGTGTGTTGGGCAGCGCCTATCGCCGCCCGATGCCCTATGCCGGCGTGCCGACCCTGCTCGACGAGCCCTATCGCCCGGATGCGGCGACGCTTCCGGATTTTGCCGGCCTCGACATCGCACTCGTCGGCGTGCCGATGGATCTCGGCGTCACCAACCGGCCGGGCGCTCGCTTTGGCCCGCGCGCGGTGCGCGAGATCGAGCGCATCGGACCCTACAACCATGCGCTCGCGGTCACCCCGCGCAACCTGTGTAACGTCGGCGATGTCGGCGACGTGCCGATGCGGTCGCGCTACAGCCTCGACCAATCGATCGAGGACATTGCTCTATTTTACGAACGGGTCCGCAAAGCCGGGGTGCGCCCGGTCTCTGTCGGCGGCGATCATTCGATTACCTATCCGATCCTGAAGGCGCTCAGCGCCGAACGGCCGGTCGGGCTCGTCCACATCGACGCCCATTGCGACACGATGGGCCAGATCGACGGCACGAAATTTCATCACGGCGGCCCATTTCGCCAAGCGGTATTGGCGGGTGCTCTCGACCCCGAGCGTACAATTCAGATCGGCATCCGCGGCCCGGCCGAGATTTATTGGGGTTTTTCTTATGATTCGGGGATGACGGTATTGCATATCGAGGAGGTTGATCGGCTTGGCATCGCCGCCGTGGTGGAACGGACGCGGGCGGTCGTCGGCGACGGGCCGACCTATATCTCCTTCGATGTCGACGGGCTCGACCCTGCCTACGCGCCCGGCACCGGTACGCCCGAGGCCGGCGGGCTGACGCCGCGCGAGGCACAGGCGATCCTGCACGGGTTGAAAGGTCTCGACATTATCGGGGGCGATGTCGTTGAAGTCGCGCCGCAATACGACCCTACCACCAACACGGCCATGGTCGGCGCGCAAATGCTGTTCGAGATCTTTTCGCTCGTAACCCTCGGTCTACGGTTCCACCGCCGCACCGGGTGATCCCGCGCCCCCACCCTTCCTCTTCCCGCAACGTGGGCGTCAGCGAGGGGCTGCGGGCAAGCGTTGCCGGCACCGAAAGGTCTGGTCGAATTGTCGACGAGATTTTTCGCTGGGCGTCGTCTGTTGACCCCAAGAGCGCGCCTTTCCAGGCCAGACTCCTCCATATCCGATCTACGGCGCGCCGGTTTCGTGCCCGGCCCGCGAGCATTCTGACCGAATGCAGCGCGCGGCCGGGTTGCACGATCTCAAAGCCTTCATCATTTCCGGACGAGATCAGTCAATCGGCCGGATTTCGTAAGTAAACCCAGGCTCTTTCGCGATTTTGTCTTTGATTTCGAGAGCGTTGCCGTATCCCCGTATCCGCTTGCCAAAGCGATCGCTTCTGACCCAGGTGCCGGCCATGTAATAGGTTTCGGCGCCGGTGGCGGTTTCAATGCGTGCGATAATCCAGTCCGAGCCGCGGGCGCGCCGACGTGCCGCTGCGTCGTCTACCATCCCTGACCCCCTTCCGAGTGCAGGGTTCCTTTCGACGCCTGCCACCACGCTCGCATCGCTGCATTGGCCGGGCAGACGGTCATTAACCAACAATCGTACCGAAAATACCCTTAATCTACAAGATTTAGCATAACTTAAGTCCAAAATAGCGACGATTTGACTAAAACAATGACGGGATTTTGACGATGATACAACTTTAAGTGAATATACATTATCGGCGATCAATACAATATTTTA
>JAFAHP010000641.1 GCA_019237175.1 Alphaproteobacteria bacterium | reverse complement strand
AAGGCGCCGAGCGCATAGGCGTCGCCCGGCCGGTCGTCGGTGCCGGTGTAAACGAATTCCTGCTCGAAAGCGGCGAGGAGGCGCAATCCGCCCGCTTGCGCGAGCCCCTTGATCGCGCGGCGGAGAAAATCGCGGGGACAGCACTCCCACGGCTTGCCGTCGGTGGTGCGGATGTCACCCAAAAAGAAGTGCTCGACCGCCGAGCCGTCGCCCCAGTCGACCCGCACTTCGGCCGCCGGGTCGGGAACGATCATGAAATCGCCGGCCGTACCGAACGGTGTGTCCCAGATCGGCCCGGCGGGCGACATCATCAAAGTGCTGCCGGTCCAGCCGATCCCCTTCTTGAGCCGCGTGGGCAACTCGCGCAACGGAAAGCCTTTGCCGCGCACGTGCCCGGAAATGTCGCAGGTTGCGACAAACACCAGCTCTTCGCGGATCATTGCTCGATACCGTTATCGACCGCGAAATCAAAGATGTTCGCCATGTCGTTTCCTCTGCGCAGCGCAAGGATATCGGCTAGGATGGCAGAATTGAGAATGTTCGACCATCGGGGAAAACCATGCCGATCGCATCCGTCCGTGGCGTCGAGATCAATTACCAGGTGTTGGGCGAGCGCGGCCCATGGGTCGCATTGCAGCCGGGCGGCCGGCGCGGTCTCGACGGCGTCAAGTTGCTCGCCGAAAAGCTCGCCGAGGCCGGCAACCGGGTCCTGATCTACGACCGGCGTAATTGCGGCGCTTCCGGCATCGCATTCGAGGGCAATTCCGAAAACGAGGTGTGGGTCGAGGATCTGCACGCCCTTCTGACACAACTCGACGCCGCGCCGGCGTTTATCGGCGGCAGCTCGTCGGGCTGCCGGCTGGCGCTGCTGTTCGCATTGCGCCACCCGGCGGCGGCGCGCGGGTTGCTGTTGTGGCGGGTGACCGGCGGCGCCTTTGCCGCACAGCGGCTGGTGCAGAATTACTATACCCAATACATCGATATGGCGTGCACCGGCGGCATGGCAGCGGTATGCGACAGCGAGCATTTCCGCGAGGTTGTCGCCGCCAACCCCGGCAATCGCGTGCGGTTGATGGGCTTCAGCGTCGATCAATTCATCGCCGCGATGGAACGCTGGCGGCAGAGCTTCAATGCCGGCGCCGACAACCCGGTTCTCGGGTTGAGCCCGGCGGAATTGCGCTCGATGACGATGCCGGCTTGTATCGTCCCCGGCACCGACCGCACCCACCCGCGCCATGTCGGCCAGGCGGCGCACCGGTTATTGCCCAACGCCGAATACCATGAGGTGGTGACCGAAGACCACCCCGACCAGGACACCGCGATCGAAGCCTGGGAGCCGAAAGAAGGCCTGCTCGCCGCGATCTTTATCGACTTTCTGCGCCGCCGGCAGCGCCACTGAACCGCAGCACCTTCGTATGCGCTATCCGCGGAGGCCTGTCGTGGAAAAGCTGTCGCGGCGACAGCCGGGACTGCCATTTCCGCCATCTTGGGGAGCCCGACGTCGGCGGAATGCGCGCGCGGTGCGCGCTATTCCGCCCTACGCCAACGCCGCGGCTTGCGGAAGCGGCCGATACGCGGAGACCTACTCCGCCGGGACCGGTTCCTTGGCGCCAAAGCTCGGGGTGTCGGTGCGGTCGATGAGCGCTTCGGGGCCTTCGTTCGGCAGGTTTTCGAGCCAGTTGATCCCCGCGTCGATGTCGTTTTCCCACATCTCCCGCGGCATTTCGTACAGGAACTCGACACCATAGCCGTTGGGGTCGTTGATGTAGACGCTGTGCGTGACACCATGATTGACCCGCCAGTTGAACTTGACGCCGCGGCTTTGCAGAAACTTGAGCTGCTTCAGCCAGGCTTCGCGATTGGGCATCGTCAGCGCCACGTGGTTGATCGCCACGCTCCCGTCCGATAACACCCAACCCGTGGGCGGCGGCAGGTTCGGGCTTTCGACCAGAGCCACGGTGTGATGGGTCAACTGCCCGTTGTTGACGGCGCTGTAAAACCGCATCTTTGGCGGGAGCGGTCGGTCGGCTTTGGGGTGCAGTTCGCCGACCTGTTTGAAGCCGACGATTTCGGTCCAGAATTTGTGCGACTCGTCGATGTCGCGAACATTCAGCACCAGATGGTTGATGCCGGACGGGCTGATCGCTTCGGTCGGGGTCTCGATATCCATATCTGCCATTTTCGCCTCCCACGATGCGGAGGTGCATCAGGTATCGCGCTTTGCCCGTCGGTTCAAGAACCCAAAGCCGGCGCCCAGCGGCCGGGCACAATTCCAGGGGGTGCTGCTGGGCAACCGCCGCGCCTAGTCGCCCGTTTTGGGGTTTCTCGCGATGTCGGCGCCGGGCGGTTGACGTTCTCTAACTGGCCGAATACAGAAGCGAGCTTCAAAAAACATTCTTGGATCGATCGCGGCGCCAAGCCGTTGTACCGGGTCGCAACCCGTATCCGAAAAGGGAGAGCG
>JAFAHP010000630.1 GCA_019237175.1 Alphaproteobacteria bacterium | reverse complement strand
ACCGGCGCGCCGAGCCACAGAAATTCTGGCAAGTCTCCGATGAGATCGTGCGCGCCGTTATCGAGACCAACTACATCGCCGCCGACCAGATGGCCCGCCGTGTCGCACCCCATATGGTCGGGCAGCGCTGGGGCCGCATCGTCAACGTAACGACCAAGCTCGACACGATGAACCGCCCGCACACCTCGCCCTACGGCGCCTCGAAGGCGGCGCTCGAGATGGCGACCGAGGTCTGGGCCAAGGAGGTCGAAGGAACTGGCCTGACGATCAACATCGTCAATCCCGGTGCTGGCGCCAATACGCCGGGCATGGCCGAGGAGATGCGCACGATGAGCCGCGAAGGCCGCGCTCCGCGCCTCGTCGAGCCGGAGGAGATGATCCCGCCCCTGCTTTATGTCGTTTCGCGCGAAGCCGACGACGTCAACGGTTGGCGCTTCGACGCCAACCTCTGGGATACCTCACCGCCTCCGGCCGACGCCGCCCGCCGCGCCGGCGGGCCGGCCGGCTTTGAGATGCACCCGCAGCCGGCTTGACGGCGGCTAGCAGCTTTCGAGGTAGTTCGAGTTGGCCATCAGGCAACTGCTGTTCCGTCTACCAGGCGCCCTTGCAAGGCGGTTCAAACGCATTGTCTCGGTGCAAGAGCGCAGCAAGTTCAACCAGCGACTGTTGGCGGGCGCTTTGCCCCCGGAGGAGGGGACCGATGATGACCCGCTGTACCAGGCCGCATTGATCAGGAGAAAGATCGGGCTTTGGCAGCCGAAATGGCCGAGTGGGAGGTCGGATCCTGGAACTCTGGCTCTGATCACACGTAATGCTCGGCCTGGGTCTCGTCGGCTCCGCGCCCGGCGTGGATCGCATTGAAGATCGGCGTCAGTGCAATTACGACGATGACGTTGAGGATCAGCGAGCCGAAAGCGGCGTAGGTCGGGACCGTCCAGCCGGCAATCTGCAGTGGGTAGATCGGGCGAAAACTCTGCGAGGCCGCCATTGCCGTGCCGACGACGATGCCGGCGAGCCAGCCGAGGACAAGCGCGCGGTCGTGGAACCACCGCGTATAGAGACCGCCGATGACCGCCGGCAATGTCTGGATGATCCAGACGCCGCCCAAGAGCTGCAGCTGGATCGCATATTGCAGCGGCAGACCCAAAATGAAAACCAACGCGCCGAACTTGATGATCAGCGAGACGATCTTGGCCATTTTCGATTCCTGCAGCGCGGTGCAGTCCGGGCGGATGAACTCGCGGTAGATATTGCGCGTCCACAAATTCGACGCGGCGATAGACATGATCGCCGCCGGCACCAGCGCGCCGATCGCGATCGCGGCGAACGCCACACCCGCAAACCATGACGGGAACATCGCCAATACCAACGCAGGAACCGCGAAATTGGGACCGTATTGCTTGAATAGAGGCGCGTATTCCGCCATCTTGTCGACCCCGACCGCGATCGCCATGAACCCGAGCAGCGCAATCAGCGCCAGTAGGAACGAATAGGCCGGCAGAAAGGCCGCATTGCGGCTAATGGCACGACGGTTGCTCGCACTCAGCACCCCAGTAACCGAATGCGGGTAGAGGAACAGCGCCAGTGCCGAGCCAAAGGCCAGAGTGGCGTAAGCGCTGTAGTTGCCCAGTGTGTTGCCCTCCGGCGAAGCGAGCAACAATTTGGCGGGGGGCACCGCCGCGAAGATCTTGCCGTAGCCGCCGAGCTCTATCGGGATCACGACGATCGCGACGATTACCGTGATCCAGATAAGGATGTCCTTGACGATTGCAATCGCAGCCGGCGCTCGCAATCCGCTGGTATAGGTGAAGGCGGCGAGGACGATGAAGGCGATGATCAGCGGCAAATCACCGCCGAGACCCAGGCTTTCGATCCCGAGAGCGGCGATCACGACCTGTATGCCGACCAGTTGCAACGCGATATAGGGCATCGTCGCGACCATCCCGGTAATTGCCACGGCCAATGCCAGCCATCTATTGCCGTAACGGCCGCGAACGAAGTCGGCCGCGGTGATGTAGCCATGAGTCCGCGCCACCGACCAGAGCCGCGGAAACACGACAAAAACAAAGGGGTACACCATAATCGTGTAGGGCACGGCAAAGAAGCCGAGCGCTCCGACGCCGAACATCAACGCCGGGACCGCGATGAACGTATAGGCAGTGTAAAGGTCGCCGCCCAATAGAAACCAAGTAATGATCGTGCCGAAACGGCTGCCGGCCAGTCCCCATTCATGCAAGAGGTCGAGATTTCCTCGGCGCCAGCGAACAGCAGCAAAGCCGAGCACTGTGATAAAGCCGAACAGCAGGACAAAGACAATCAGAGCGACCCAGTTGATCGGCATGGGGGCGTTACCCTCGGTCTTGCCGCTGGGTGGCGAAATAGACGATCAAGGTCAGCCCGGCGCCGATCGGGATCCACAGCAGCTGATACCAATAGAAAAAAGGGACACCACCCCAGGCGGGTTCGATGCTGTTGTAGCTCGACACCCAGAACATCGCGACGAACGGTGCGATGAGCAGCAGATACCACAGCGGCGAGGGCCGCCTGCCCGGCGTATTTACTTCCACGGCTTTCCTCCCGATGAAATAGCCGCCTCAGTTACGGCCGGCCGCGAAATCGTCGCGCACGCGGTTGCGCAGGCTCGCAGTGCCGGCGGCGATATAGCCGCCGTCGATGGCGATCTCAGCCCCGCTGATGAAGCTCGATTCATCCGATGCAAGGAACAGCACGAGATCGGCGCATTCCCGTGGCGTCCCCTGGCGGTGCAGCGGTATCGCGACGCGCGCCGCGTGGGCGAACGCCTCTCCGCCGCTGCGGAAAAAGCCGGTGTCGGCGATCTGTCCGGGGTGGATCGAATTGACCCTGATGTTCCATTGCGAGAATTGCAGGACTGCGGTCTTGGTCAGGCCGCGCAGCCCCCATTTGCTGGCGGTGTAGGCCGCGTCGTCATGGGCCGTCAGCCCGGCGGTCGAGGAGATGTTGATGATCGAACCGCCACCGCTATCGCGGATCGCCGGCGCGCAATGCTTCATGCCGAGCATCGCGCCGGTCAGGTTGACCGCGATGGTGCGGTTCCACGCCTCGACCGTGGTATCGACGATGCCCTGACGAGCGATCGTCCCGGCGTTGTTGACCAGGATGTGGAGCTTGCCGAACCGCGCCAACGCCGCCGCCACAACGTTCTTCCAGGAGGCCTCGTCGGCGACGTCTTGCGGCAAAAACGTGACTCTGCCGCCTTGGCCGGCGAGACGCTGCGTCAGGCTCTCGCCCGTGGCAACATCGACGTCAGTCAGGACCACCGCGGCCTCTTCACGCAGGAACAGCTCTGCTTCGGCCGTGCCCTGCCCGCCCGCGGCGCCGGTCATCAGCGCCACCTTGCCCGTCAACCGTGCCATTTCCTCACCTCCGGTTTGTTGACCGCCCGTTTCGGCGATCTTAGCATCTCCCTCTCCACTGGGAGACTATAACTATGGCGACATTGCTTCCCTATACGGGCCAGGAATTTCTCGACAGCCTCGATGATGGCAGGGAGGTCTGGATCTACGGCGAGCGCATCAAGAACATCGCCGAGCATCCGGGCTTTCGCAACACGGCGCGGATGATCGCGCGGCTGTACGATGCGCTGCACTGTGACCATGCCGAAAAGAAAAATCTGCTGGCCTGCCAGACTGAATGGGGCGGGTTTACCCACAAATACTTTGTCGCACCGTGCTCGGCCGAGGATCAGGTCGCGGCGCGCGATGCCATCGCCGCTTGGTCGCGGCTGACCTATGGATGGCTCGGCCGCTCGCCCGATTACAAGGCCGCGTTTCTCGCCACTCTAGGAGCCAACGCGGAATTCTACGAGCCCTACCAGGAAAATGCACGGCGCTGGTATCGCTACAGCCAGGAGCGGGTGCCGTTCGTCAACCACGCTATCGTGCAGCCACCGGTCGACCGCAACATGGCACCCGGCGCGCCGGGCGGCCCGGCCGACGTCTACGCGCATGTGACCAAGGAGACCGACGCCGGCATCCGCATCACCGGCGCCAAAGTCGTCGCCACCGGTTCGGCGTTGACGCATTTCACCTTTGTCGCGCATGCCGGGGTGCTGCCGGTGCAAGACAAGAACTTTGCAATCGTCTTCCTGGTGCCGAGCAATGCCCCCGGCGTCAAATTCATTTGCCGCGTCTCGAACGAGCAGCGCGCAGCCGTTCTCGGCAGCCCGTTCGATTACCCGCTGTCGAGCCGCCTCGATGAAAACGACGCAATTTTCATCATGGATGACGTACTGGTGCCGTGGGAGGACGTGTTCGTCTACGCCGACATCGACAAAGCCAACAGATTCTTCCCGAACAGCGGGTTTCTGCCGCGCGCGATGCTGCAGGGCTGCACGCGCCTCGCAGTCAAGCTCGACTTCATCATTGGCCTATTGGTGAAGGCGACCGAGGCCGCCGGTACCCGCGGGTTCCGCGGGGTCGAAGCCAATATCGGCGAGGTAATCGCCTGGCGGAACACAATGTGGGGGCTTTCGGACGCGATGGCCAAGAGTGCAGAGCCGTGGGCGGGCGGCTGCGTATTGCCGGCGATAGAGCCGGCAATGGCCTATCGCATCTTCGCCCCGGAGGCCTATGTCCAGATCAAGCACATGATCGAGAAAACCGTTGCCAGTAGCCTGATCTATCTCAACTCGCATGCCCGCGACTTCAAGGCGCCGGAATTGCGGCAATATCTCGACCGCTATGTCCGCGGTTCGGGCGGCGTCACCGCGGTCGAGCGCGTCAAGCTGATGAAGCTCCTATGGGATTCGATCGGCAGCGAGTTCGGTGCGCGCCACGAGCTCTACGAAATAAACTATGCCGGGAGCCATGAGGAAATCCGCATCGACGCTTTGCGTGCGTCAATCGGCTCAGGCCAGTACGAGCGCTGGAAGAGTTTCGCCGATCAGTGCATGGCCGAATACGACCTCGACGGCTGGTCAGCGCCGGATCTGATCAACCCGGACGACGTCAGCGCGCTTCGCTAAAGCGAGGCATGACCCTTCAGCTGCTGCTGCTCGGCGACGCGCCCATAGCGCAGCTGGTCGAACGCGCGAAACTAGCCGAGGCGAGCGGCTACAGCACGGTCTGGGTGGCGGACGAGCGGTTCTATCGCGAGGTCTATTCCTGCCTCGGCCAGCTGGCGGCGCACACCTCGAATGTCCTGCTCGGCCCTTGCGTGACCGATCCGTTCGCCCGCCATCCGGCGCTCACGGCAATGGCGATCGCCACGCTTGACGAGATTTCTGCTGGGCGCGCGATCCTCGGCATCGGCGCCGGCATTTCAGGGTTTGCCGAGCTCGGCATCGACCGTCGAAAGCCCGCGAGGGCAATGCACGAGGCGATCGAATTGATCCGAGCATTGCTGCGCGGCGAAACCGTCGACTTCCACGGCGAGGCGATCACGTTCAACGATGGCCGATTGAGCTTCCCGCCACTCCGCCCGGAGGTGCCGGTTTATGTCGCAAGCAACGGCCCCCTCGGCCAGCGTATGGCCGCCGAACTCGCCGACGGCGTGATCATGGAAGCCTGTGCCTCGGCGGCGGAGGTTCGCGCCTTCCGGACCGCCGTAGAGAGCGCCGCACGCAAGGCCGGCCGTGATCCACGGGCGATCCAAATCATTGCCCGGCTCAACACCTGCGTCGCCGCGGATGGACGCGCCGCGCGGGACGCAGTTCGCCCGGCCGTCGCGCGGTATCTGGGCGCCGGCCGGCTGAGGTCACGATCCGCGGCGGCGCAAGGACTCGTGCTACCGGCGGATGCCTTGGCCACGGTCGCCGGAGCGGCCTACGCCGTCGGGGTGACGCCCTATCTGCCGCTGCTGCCGCTGATCACCGATCGACATGTCGATGCGTTTACCTTGGCGGGCACCATCGACGAGGTCGCCGAGCACGCGGTCGCATTGCGCGAAGCCGGCGCCGATGGGGTTATCGCCCGGCTCTTCCCCCCAAAGGGTGGGACGATCGAAGAGACGATCGTCACGCTCGGCTCCGAGGTCTGGCCCCGAGTTCTCGGATAGCCAGGTATCTTTTCACTCGTCGTTCTGAGCGCTCTCCGGTTGTCGCCGGCCGGCCGCGCGTGGTATCCCGCACGCCTCGCCGGGGCACCACCGGATGGAGTCCGATCCGATGACCACGCCCGCAGCGGCGGGGAGTTCGAGCCCGATCCCACAGCCGGTCGCCGCGCCGCTGACGCGCGCGGCGATCTTTCTGGTGGTGACGATCAACTCAGGCGCCGACAGTGACATCGCGGTGCGGTCGTTGTGCGCCGACCTCGCGGCACTCCTGCGCGCGGTCGGGTTTCGCGATCCGGAAGGAAACCTCTCCTGCATCATGGCGTTCGGGTCTGCCGCGTGGGATCGGCTCTTCGGCGAGCCGCGCCCGGCAGAATTGCATCCGTTCCGCGAGTTCCGTGCGGGCTCGCGCCATGCCGTCGCGACGCCAGGCGACATTTTGTTCCACATCCGGGCAGAACGCATGGATCTCTGCTTCGAATTGGCGGCCCAGATCATGGTACGGCTCGGGGGTTCGGTTGCGCCGGTCGATGAAGTGCACGGCTTTCGTTATTTCGACAGCCGAGATCTCCTGGGA
>JAFAHP010000413.1 GCA_019237175.1 Alphaproteobacteria bacterium | reverse complement strand
GCCCCTTGCCGCCCGACAACGCTTGGCAAGGAGAGCGTAACGTCAAAGCGAGAATTACGAGAACCGATAGGGATGACCTTCGTGCGCAGATAGGCCGGAATTAGCGGCGGCGCGCGCCTTGGTCAAAGGCGCCCTAAAATCGAACGAAGCGACCGGCTGGCGCAATGATTGGTGCGCATTGATCCGGCCGCCGATCAGCCGGTCGCCGAGTTGCGCGCGCCTCGCGATCAAGGGTTTGTCCGCCGCCTAAAACTTGTGCATCGCGGCCGTCGCGGCGCAACAGCGGCCGCTCGCGTATCTTGCTGACTCTTCCAATGGTTAGGCGCTAACGGCGTACCTCTTCATCACGGTTGACGCGCGCTGATGTTGCGCTGCATCATCGCGAAAAGCGCGAGTGCGGACGGAGGGTGTCGCAAATCGCGCAGGGAGGCAAGAAAAGGCGCTCGAAGGCGGTTTCGGGTCGGGCTGGATGCAGGTCGCGGTCGCCGCGGGCGGCGCGCGGAAGTGTGGGAGATGTCTCTTATGCCCAAAACCACGGAATTGCTCGCCGGTATTGATATTCGCGGCGAGATGCGCCCCGATTACGAGTTGGTGCTGTCTCCTTCTGCGCTGACCTTTCTCGCTGACCTGCAGCGCGAATTCGGCGTCGAGCGCCGCCGCCTTCTCGCCCGCCGTGCCGAGCTGCAGCACCGCCTCGACGGCGGATGGAAGCCCGATTTCCTGCCGGGGACAAAAGCGATCCGCGAGGCGGATTGGCGCGTGGCGCCAATCCCCGGCGACATTCTCGATCGGCGTGTCGAGATTACCGGGCCGACCGACCGCAAGATGGTGATCAATGCCCTCAACTCCGGAGCAAATGTGTTTATGGCGGATTTCGAGGATGCGAACACGCCGTCTTGGGCCAACATGGTCGAAGGGCAAGTAAATCTTTATGATGCGGTGCGTCGGGCCATCACCTTCGATGATGCGGAAACGGGCCGGCACTATTCGTTGCATGACAAGACAGCGGTGCTTTTCGTCCGTCCCCGCGGCTGGCATTTGCCGGAAAGGCACATGTTGGTGGACGGCGAGGCGATGTCCGGGTCGTTGTTCGATTTCGGCCTGTTCTTCTTTCATAATGCTCGGGAATTGCTGGCGCGAGGCACTGGCCCCTATTTCTATCTGCCCAAAATCGAGGATCATCTCGAGGCGCGATTGTGGACCGATGTGTTCCGATACGCGCAGGCAAAGCTCGGCTTGGCCCTAGGGACGATCCGCGCCACCGTGCTGATCGAGACAATTTCGGCGGCCTTCGAGATGGACGAGATCTTGTGGGAGCTGAGGGATCATTCGGCCGGCCTCAACTGCGGCCGCTGGGATTACATTTACAGCTTTATCAAGAAATTCGCTGCAGATCCCGCCTGCGTCATGCCAGATCGCGGACAGGTCGCGATGACCAGCCATTTCTTGCGCAGTTACAGCCTGTTGCTGATCAAGACTTGCCATCGCCGCGAAATCCACGCGATGGGGGGCATGGCAGCGCAGATCCCGATACGCGACGACCCTGCCGCCAACGAAGCGGCAATGGAGAAAGTGCGCGCAGACAAACTTCGCGAAGTCGGGGATGGCCACGACGGTACCTGGGTTGCTCATCCCGGGCTCATCGCCATCGCCAAGGAGATTTTCGACCGTGAAATGCCACGGAGTAACCAGATCGCCCGCAAGCGCCAGGATGTGAATATTACGGCAGCCGACTTGCTGACCGTTCCGAGCGGATCGATTACCGAAGCGGGGCTGCGCCAGAACCTCAACGTCGGCATCGGCTATATAGAGGCTTGGCTGCGCGGGACTGGCTGTGTACCGCTCTACAACCTGATGGAGGATGCCGCCACCGCCGAAATCAGCCGCGCCCAACTCTGGCAATGGATCCGGCATGGCGCACAGCTCGCGGACGGCCGCCCGATCGATGCCGCTCTGTGCAGCGTCATTCTCGGCGAGGAACTGGCAAAGCTGCGCGAAACCGCCGGCGAGGAAGCCTATCGGCGCGGCCGTTATGACGACGCCGCGCGCCTGTTTCGCGAATTGATCGAAGCGCCGAGCTTCCCGGAATTCCTGACCCTGCCGGCCTATGACATGATCATAGCCGAAGGCGCTTGAGGGGATCGACGGTCATTAAGCGGTCGGGCAACCCTGGAGAGGAACGGTCCCTCGGATCAGCCGCTTTCCCGGCGGACGCCGGGATCCACCGATCCGATGCTCGTGCGGTTGAAAGATGGGTCCCGGCTTGTCCCACGGAACTAGTCCGTGGGACAAAGGCCCACGGGACAGCGGGCGGGTTTCCGCGACCCGGTCGGCACTGCCTTGCGGCAAACTGACCAGAGAGAATCTGCGACCCGGTTGTGTCACGCACGAGAGCGCTTCGCTTTAGCTCTTTGATGCATGCTTTTCCTCGGCTACGCTAACGCGGCATCGCGTCGGGGATTGAGAGAGCGGAGCGAACCAAACAAAC
>JAFAHP010000199.1 GCA_019237175.1 Alphaproteobacteria bacterium | reverse complement strand
GGTCGGCGGTGGCGCAGGCCCGGTAGAGGACACTGCGCGCCGCCTCGATCTCGCGGTACATCTCGGCGATCTTCCAGCGCATCCCCTGGAAATCGCCGATGGTACGGCCAAACGCCCGGCGCTCCTTGACATATTTGACGGCTTCTTCGAGAGCGCCCTCGGCGAGCCCCAGCGAGATCGCGGGGTTGAGGCAGCGCTGGGTGTTGAACGCCGACAGGAGTTTGCGAAAGCCGTCTTCCAACACCAGGTTCTCGGGCGGCAATTCGCAATCCTCGAAGCGGATTTCGTGTAAATTCTCACCACCCATCGTGTGATAGGTGCCGGTTACCGAAAACCCGGGTGTCCCTTTTTCGACGAGCACGCAGCCGATACCCTCGCGGCCCGGTGTCTTGTCGATTCGGGTGAAGACCACGAACATGCCGGCCTCCTCGGCACGGCTGATCAGCGTCTTGACGCCGTTGAGCCGCAAGCGGTTGCCGGCCCGGTCGACATTGGTCTTGTAATTGGCGACGTCGGTCCCGGCATCGGGCTCGGTCATGCAGATCGCTAACAGGCAATCGCCGCTGACCACCGCCGGCAGAATGCGCCGTTTGATCGGCTCCGGGGCATAGGCGGCGATGATCCGGGTCTGAACGCCGACCTCGCCCAACACCGCCATCGCCGTCACATAGCAGACCTTGGCGATCTCTTCGAGCACCAGTGCCGTGTCGAAAACAGGAAGACCCAGCCCGCCATATTCTTGCGGAACGGCCATGCCGAGGACGCCCAATTCGGCCAGCCCGCGCATGTTGTCCCATGGAAAGGCGCCGTTCATATAATCCAGCGCGCGGGCGCGGAATTCGCTTTGCGCCACCTCGCGCACGGTGCCGATGAATTGGCGCTGCTCGTCCGATAGGCTCGTGAACACCGGTCTCCTCCTTCCTGGCACGGGACAGGATAGCAGAAACCCTCACCCGGAACTGCGCATCCTTCGGGAGGCTGCCAAGCCTTGAGAAGCAGGACTGGGCTCACGCGTCCGCCGAACGTCCCGTCGCACCGCTTGCGGGGAGCGCGTCAGGGTGAGGGGCCGCTACACGGCCTTTCAGCAGGTACGCCGGCGTCGGCTTGCCCCTCACCCGGAGCCGCTTCGCGTCTCCGACCTCTCCCCGCAAGCGGGGAGAGGTGATTACCTACAGGATGAATTTCGACAGAGCGGCGTTTTGCGCGAGTGCTGCGACTTGCCCGAGAGACGTAGATGCGGTCGAGATAGGTCCCCTCCTCCGAGTTTTCATGATAAAGTTAACAACCAGGCGAGCTCACCCTACGCAATCCCCGCAAAAATGAATAGGGAGGGATCATGTGCAAAGTATTTGTGGCATTCGTAATCGCCGGTATGGTTGCCGTTCTCAACCATCCGGCGCCGGCGGCAAACATCACCTTCACCATAGATGAAGCCAAATTCCCGGCCGCCGACAATCCCGGAGTCAGCGTTCCTCTGGACGGCCTGGGTGTGACTGCGGCGGGCAGGCCAAAAGATCTGACGATTTTTGCCACCGGCGACGTCGTCTTTTGCGATCAGATTCCGAAGGGCCAGACAAGCTGCAGTGGCAACGACATCAGCGATGTGCTGCGCTTTATCAAAAACCCGCAAACTCTCGAGCTGTTCTCGGCGCCGGCGGCGCGCAGCCTGACCCTGCTCGGCTTTGAGGCGCAGGAGGATCCGCTGCTGATGCAGTTCATCACCGCGGATTTCGAGCCCGTCTACGGGCTCGAAGGCGACAAATTCGGGTTCGACCCGACAAAAGGCATGACGCTCGACATGGGAGCTACCGGCAACGGCGACTCGGTCTTTGTCGGCTTTGTGGTCAATTCGAGCGGTGGCACCAACGCCAATGGCAACGGCACCACGTTTGTGCTCAAAAATAGCGCTGTGCCAGAACCCGGGACGCTCGCGCTCCTCGCAGCTGGTCTTGTTGGCCTTGGCGTCTGTCGCCGGAGTAACCGGCGTCGCACCTGATTCAACTCCGGGCGCCGCCGCGCCGCCCGCTTGCCCCTCACCCGGAGCCGCTTCGTGTCTCCGACCTCTCCCCGCAAGCAGGGTGAGGTGATCACCTACAATATGAATTTCGACAAATCGGCGTTTTGCGCCAGTGCTCCGACCTGGTCGCGGACATAGGCGCGATCGATCCGCACCGGGGTCCCATCCGGCCGGTCGGAGGCGGTGAAGCTGATCTCTTCCAACAGCCGCTCGAGGATCGTGTGGAGCCGGCGGGCGCCGATATTCTCGACCGCGGTGTTGATTTCTTCGGCCAACAAAGCGAGTTCGTCGATCGCCTCCTCGTCGAACTCGAGGATCACCCCCTCGGTCCCGAGCAGCGCCCTGTATTGCTTGATCAGGCTCGCCTCG
>JAFAHP010000556.1 GCA_019237175.1 Alphaproteobacteria bacterium | reverse complement strand
CAACCTCGATCACATTAAGCGCACGAATATCAAGGCAGCCTGATCGCGGCGATCCGCCGGAGCAACTAGGCTCGTCTGTTCAATGCGATCCTGTCACCGGGACCTCACGGGGTCCCGGGCGGCGCTGCGGGAGCATTCAGCGCATATCCTCCGTGACTGGCATGGGTGTAGGCGCCGTTACGCATCGCATCGTGCTGTCCTCATCATTTCGTCGTTGCCGCAGTTTCGCCCCCTTAACGCGCGCGGCCGATGGGCCGTGGCGCTTTGCCGAGCGCATTGAGCGCCACGCCGGCGGCAGACCTGGCGACTGACTACGCACGCTGCCGCTGCCGACCGCATAGGGCCCCGGCCCATCAGGCCAGCGCCTATCGTCAGGCGCGGGCTTGGCGCTGCGTTCCCGCCGCAGCTCCTCTAGGCGTGCCCGGATCGCCGGGAAATCATCGGCGGCGCGGGGTCGGCTCACGTTTCCTCCGACAGAGCCCTTCTGTTGTCTGCCGCCGTGGCGCAGATAGATCAGGTATTGTTATATTTTCCATTGAGCTACATGTAGCGAGAAAATTTAACACGGGCGTTTTTTCAATAGGATAGCGTAGCTCTCGCGGCGGCGAGGGGCGCTGCCTCTCGCGCTTGAGCAGCGGCCGCTTATTAGGATTAAAATAAATAAAAAATAACGAAAATCTCGGCATCGAGGGATATTCGGAATTCTTCTAAATGAACACTCTTGGCGGCAGGCGAAAGCTGCTGTGCGTTGTGATTTGGTCTGATTTTCAAAAACGTCTATTGACCTGTGATCCGCGCGAAGGCGAGCTTTCGCTATTACGAATCGGGCGCAGGTCAGGCGAGGGGCCGGAAACACAAGGAGCTGCTAATGGCGACGTTGAAAAATTCGCGGACCGAGGCGAATCTGAAGGTCGCGTTTTCCACCGAGGCCCAGGCCAATCGGCGGTATCTGTATTTTGCCCAGAAGGCAGACATCGAAGGTCATCGCGCCGCCTCGGAGGTGTTTCGCTCGGTCGCCGAGGGCGAGACTGGCCACGCCTACGGCCTTCTCGAATACCTAGAAGAGATCGGCGATCCGTTGACCGGCAAGCCGATCGGCGCGACTTCAGACAACCTTGTAGCGGCGGTCGCCGGCGAGACCCACGAAGTCACCGACCTGTATCCGGGGATGGCCCGCACCGCACGCGAAGAGGGCTTCGACGAAATTGCCGAGTGGTTCGAAACTCTCGCCAAGGCCGAAAAGTCGCATGCTGGCCGTTTCCAGCGGGTGCTCGACAAGCTCGCCTGAAACCGGGGTGCCACAGGGCTGAGGGGTGCCGGAGCCTCGGCTTCCGTCGGAGCCTGGGCATCCGAGTTGCCTCACACGGTCCGGTCTCAAACCAACTGGGGCAATGCGAGACGTTCGATGAGAGAAGGCGGTCTGGAGGCCCCGACGCGGCACGTGATCCCGTGGCAGGATCGCGATTTCGTCGATCGGGCGAAAACCGAAGCAGAGATGCTGCGGGTTTTTGACATCTGTCAATCCTGCCGGCGGTGCTTCAATCTGTGCGATTCCTTTCCCCGGCTGTTCGATTTGATCGATGAGTCGCCGACCGGCGAGGTGGATGGCGTGGCCACGGCCGATTACCACAAGGTCGCCGATGCGTGCACACTCTGCGACATGTGCTATATGACCAAATGCCCGTACGTGCCGCCGCACGATTTCAACCTCGATTTTCCCCATCTGATGCTGCGCTACCGCGCGGTCGAACTCCGGGAGGGACGGCGTTCGCGGCGCCATCGCGAGTTGACCTATACCGACCGCAACGGCAGATTGGCCGGCACCGTGGCGCGGCTCGCCAATTGGGCGAGCAACCGCCACAATCGACTGCCCCGCTCGCTAATGGAAAAAGCGGTCGGCATAGATCGCCGTGCGGCCTTGCCGGCCTATTACGGGCGCAGTTTCGTCATGCGCGCGAAGAAAACCGCACCGCCCGTAGACTCCACCGCGCCCGCGGCCGGGCGCAAGGCCCTGCTCTATGCGACCTGTTTCGTGAATTACAACAATCCGAGCATCGGCGAGGCAGCCCGGGCGGTGCTGGCGCGGAATGGGGTCGACACCGAGGTGGCCCATCCGCGGTGTTGCGGCATGCCGCAGCTCGAACAGGGCGACCTTGCGGCGGTCGCGGCCGCCGCGCGTGGGGTCGCGGCGGCGCTGTCGCCGTGGATCGACAAGGGCTACGACATCATCGCGCTCGTCCCGTCCTGTGCATTGATGCTCAAATTCGAATGGCCGCTGATCTTGCCCGACGATATTGCGGTCAGGAGGCTCGCCTCCGCGACTTTCGACGTCAGTGAATATCTCGTTGACATCGCCCGCAAGGAGGGCCTCGCCCCCGGGATGACACCGCTTGAGGGCGAAGTCACCGTCCATCTTGCCTGCCATGCCGCGCCCAGAATATGGGGCAGAAGGCGGCGGAAATGCTGCGGCTACTGCCCGACGCCAAGGTCTCGGTAATCGAGCGATGCTCGGGGCATGGCGGCTCTTGGGGCGTCCTCAACGAGAATTTCGAGACGGCGGTAAGGATCGGCAGGCCGGTGGCGCGCCAGGCGCTGAAAAATGCGACGCGGTTCGTGTCCTCCGAATGTCCGCTTGCCGGCATGCATATCGCTCAGGAAATGGAGATCGAGGCTGGAACCGAGGCATTGCCTCAGCGTCAGCTACATCCGGTCGAATTGGTCGCCCGCGCTTACGGCATTCCGGGCGATTGGTTAAGCGCAGTTTGTCTCGTGGATCAGCGAGGCGTTGCACCATAGCGGCTGGCCCTGGCGCTCTGCGGTGATCGCACCGAGCGCCATGACGCTCGCATTGGTCGTCCTAA
>JAFAHP010000372.1 GCA_019237175.1 Alphaproteobacteria bacterium | reverse complement strand
TAGGGTCGTGGCCGCACCCAAAGTTGCGGTAAAGCGCCAGTCGAGGACGGAACCCGCTCGCCGGCTGCATATGGCGTGAACGCCCAACGTGAAGGGGACGGCAACAACAAGGTCGATCAAATAGTGCTCTCCGAGCGCGATCGTTGCTATGGCGGTCGCCACCGCAAAAAGCCCGAAGCCGACCTGCCAACCTCGCGCCAACCGACGCGCCTCGACGACCGCCAAGAGAGCCCACGCGAAATGCACCGACGGCATGCAGTTGCGGGGCGCGGCCGCCACTGCCAAGCCCGTCGGCGCCAGAGAGAGCGCCGCCGGATCTGGCATGTGAGCCGGAAAGGCGGAACCGAACGCATAAATCGGACCCGCCGCTGGGTATATGTTATACAGTATGAACGCAAATGCACCGGCCGCCAGCGCGGTGTTCCGCAACACTGCGGCGTCGCGGTTGCCCGCCTGCACGTTCAGCCCATAACAAACCGAAACAGAAGCCGTCAGCAAACTGTAGATCAGGCCGAGTGACCGATGCGCCAACGGGTGTGCCCACAAGAATTCTCCGAGAACGACACTCGCGACACCACCGTAAGCTCTATCGGTAACATAGGCCGGCACGTCGTAGGTCATTTGATGATAATAGATTGTCAGTTGTTGCCCGACCAATGCGAGGGTCGGCGCGACCGTCAGCATCAGCGAAGCCGAGATGATAAAGCTGAGGCGAGCGCAATCCCCGTCCCGATTGAGAAATGCGCGAGGCAGGAGCGCACCCAAGATTGCGAGGACAATAAAGATTTGCAGCCCCGCTAAACGAGTGATGCCCAAGATTGAAATCAGCAGGGGAATAAAGATCCTCGAGGCCGTCGCCGACCGTCCGGTTTGTACGGGCTTGATGATGAACGAGAACAGCAATAATAAAAATAAAGCGAACAATAACTGATGCGGTATCGCTTCCAGTAATAAATTTCGGCAAAAACCGCCCAAGTTGGCGACGATCAAAATCGCAATCCCCGCTGCGGTAGCACCGAGAATGGCGGCATTTTGACGGGTTTGGCGCATCAGGACGTCCGGCGCCGGGATGCCGGGTGCCGCCGGTCTGGGATCGGGCATAGGTATGGCGATGTTGTCTGCTCCCGGATCGCTGATACCGCCGAAGAATTTATTTGCCGATAATGCCGCCTCGCTCGACATTTGATCCGGCAAGATGGCGCCGCGCCGTGGGTTGGCCGCGCTTGGTTGGCTTCTCGCCATCAGGATTCCGGCGGGGCGACGATCGACCCCCTTGCACTACCGCGATGTGGGGCCACAATTTGGGGCATGCACAGCACGAACGACATCCGCACCGCATTTCTCGACTACTTCGCCAAGAACGGTCACGAAATCGTGCCATCGAGCCCGCTGGTGCCGCGCAACGACCCGACGCTGCTGTTCACCAACGCCGGGATGGTGCAGTTCAAAAACGTGTTTACCGGGGTAGAAAAGCGGCCCTATCAGCGCGCCGCGACCTCGCAGAAATGCGTGCGCGCCGGCGGCAAGCACAACGATCTCGAAAACGTCGGCTATACGACCCGCCACCACACGTTTTTCGAGATGCTCGGCAATTTCTCGTTTGGCGATTATTTCAAGGACCGGGCAATCGAGCTGGCTTGGAACCTGCTCACGCGTGATTTTGGCCTGCCGCGCGACCGCCTGCTGATCACGGTCTATTCCGAGGACGATGACGCCGCCCGGTTGTGGGCGCAGATCGCCGGATTGCCGGACGACCGCATCATCCGTATTGCAACCTCGGACAATTTCTGGGCGATGGGCGATGTCGGCCCGTGCGGGCCATGCTCGGAAATTTTTTGGGACCACGGGCCGGAAATTCCGGGCGGACCGCCAGGCAGCCCCGATGCCGAGGGCGACCGATTTGTCGAGATCTGGAACCTCGTCTTTACGCAATACGAGCAGCTCGGTTCGGGCGAGCGGATAGCATTGCCACACCCGTCGATCGATACCGGTATGGGGCTCGAACGCATTGCCGCGGTGTTGCAGGGCAAGCACGACAATTACGACATCGACCTGTTCCGCAGCTTGATCGAGGCCTCGGCCGATGCATCGGGGGTGGTGGCCAACGGCGCACACGCGGTCTCTCACCGGGTCATCGCCGACCATCTGCGCGCTTGCGCATTTCTGATCGCCGACGGCGTGCTGCCGAGTAGGGAGGGGCGCGGCTATGTGTTGCGCCGGATCATGCGGCGGGCGATGCGCCACGCCCATATGCTCGGCTGCAAAGAGCCGCTGATGTGGCGGCTGGTGCCCGCCTTGGTCCAGCAAATGGGCGGCGCCTACACCGAATTGGCGCGCGCGCAGCCGCTGATTACCGAAACATTGAGGCTCGAGGAGACCAACTTCAAGCAGACCCTCGACCGCGGCTTGCGCCTTCTGGAAGAGGAGACGGCGCGATTGGCGCCCGGCGAGCCATTTCCCGGCGAAACCGCCTTCCGGCTTTACGACACCTACGGCTTTCCGCTCGATCTGACCGAGGACGTGCTGCGCGGGCGCGGCCGCAAGGTCGCGATCGCCGGGTTTGACGCCGCGATGACACGCCAGCGCGAGGAG
>JAFAHP010000236.1 GCA_019237175.1 Alphaproteobacteria bacterium | reverse complement strand
TCCTGCCGGCGGCCGCGCCGGCGCTTTAGTCAGGCAGCGTGTCACGGCGTCAATCGCCGCCGTCCGGGGAATAGTGCCGGCGCCGCACCCGACACCAATCCTCACGTCCGGCGAACCGCACTGAGACCGAAAGCCGCGTTTCCCATTGCACGGTATAGGCCGCCGCCACCTCCGGCGAGGCGACCAGGTTCAGGTCCTCCGAATTGCGCGCGGCTTGACGCGTCCAATTGTATGACCCCATCAACGTCACCGCATCGTCAATGACCATTGTCTTGGCATGGGCAATCGGGACGGTGCCGTCGATCCAGATTGGGGTTCCAGCCTCGGCCAAGGCAGCGATGCCGGTGTTACGCTCGCACGGCGTCCGTTTATCGGCGATGAGCCGCACATCCACGCCGCGGGTGCGAGCCCGTACCAGAGCTTCGACAATCCCTGCTCCGGTCGTCAGGTTATATGCATTGACAAGGATGCGCTGCCGCGCCCGATCGATCACCGCAATCGTCATTCCGGCGCAATCTTGCTGCGGTGCGAAACACACCGAAATCGTCGCAGCGACGGGGGCGGAGGACGGAGTTGGCATTGATGCCGAACCCGGCACCGACGCGGCTGCGAGCGTCAGCACGCGCGCCAATATCCGCGGCCCAAGGCTGAGGGTCGCCGTGGTCACCCGGAAATCGATACTCGATGATCGTAAACACTCGCTTCACGAGCAAGAACCACCCTCCGCGCGAAGCGGCGATCGATGGTTCGCCCGATCCGGCAATCCCGTATCGTGGCTGCAGGGCCACGAATCCCAAATCACAAGATCATCGTCGTCGGGATCGGGCTTCACCCTCGCCCGCACCGCACGGGCCGCGCGGGCTGCGCGTCAGGCAAGCGCGCATGGCGCGCCGGTCGGTTTCGCTCACTTAATCCGACCCGCGCGCCGTAAATTTTGTCAGTTGATTGTCGCGAGCTCTTCGATTTTGACACCGGCGCGGACGCGGCTGACCAGTTCCTCGGGATCGTAGACGACGCCGACCGGATTTTTGTCGTTCTTGGACCGCTGACGCATGTATGCCTTACCTTCAGCCGCGGTCGCAAAGTTGTCGACCAGCAGCTCGACCTGGTTGCGGTCGGGATCATGGTAATACATCGACGTCGTAACCCCATGGTTCACACAACGATGGGGCCGGACGCCGATCTCTTTCAACCGCAGATAATTGTCGATCAGGTCGTCGAGCCCGCCAAAGGTGAAAGCAACGTGATTGAGGCCAGCTGCGTCCGGCTGCCGTTCGATCAGCGGCCCGGGATCGAGAAAGGCCACCCGGTGATGCTCGTCGTCATAGCTGATGAACGAAATGCGGTCGGCTTCGTACAGGATTTCGGCCCCGAGCACGGTGCAATACCAATCGATCATTTCGCGACGGCGATTGGTCTGCAGCACGATATGAGAAAGTTTTTTGGGTGACGCCATAATCTCCTCCCTCAGAGGATCAATTGATCGCACCGATCGGTGCATCACAAATCACCCCGCTGTCAACAACAACCGGACCGCGCCCGATAACGGGGACGAGCGCGAGATGCCGTGGGCGATCAGTGGAGATGCGCGAGCTGTTTCATTACCGAGGTCGCCACCAACGCCGCCCCCGACAGGAACAAGACCGCGCCGGAACCGCGGCTGATCCATCCGAGATGGCGAGGCCCGATCGCGCGGCGGAACATACCAATCCCCAAGCTCAGAGTCAGCCACCATACAAAGGACCCGGTCCAAACGCCGACCACCAATGCCGCGGCAAGCAATAGTGTCGCGTGCGCGCCGCGCAAGCCAAGTGCTTCGAAAATCCCGAGAAAGACAAGAATTGTCAGCGGGTTGGTTATAGTCAGCAGAAACGTCGAAACAAAACTGTGAAACAAGGTTTCTCTGCTGCGATAGGCGCCCGTCGCCACCGGCCGGGGACGTAGCAAGGCGTGGGCGCCTGCATACAGCAGATAGCAGCCGCCCGCCGCGCGCAGCAAGCTTTCGTAACCAAGCAGCCATTGCGAGATAAAGGTCAGCCCGAAGGCGGCGATGACCCCAAAAAATGCATCGCCGCTGGCGGCACCGAGCCCAGATATCAGGCCGGCCAACTCGCCCTCGAAGATAGTTTTGCGCAAGCACAGGATGCCGACCGGGCCGACCGGCACGGCGATGACGGCCCCAACCGCGATGCCCTTGAGAAAAAACACCAAAACCATCGGGGCAAGCCTCCGGCAGATGCGGCGTTAATCTCGCGGATGCGCCAAGGCCGCGCAATGCGAAATGCCTGCGCCTTTACCGTGGGCTCGGCTGCGCTATGTTGGGCTTTGGAAAAGCTTGCGCGCCCGGAGGTTGCCGATGTCCGAAGCCGACAATGCCTTTCGCTTTGAATTCATGTCGATCGACGATGAAAGGCTGCCCCTCGAATCGTGGCGTGGCCGCCCGGTGCTGGTGGTCAACACCGCATCCTATTGCGGTTACACCCCGCAATACCGCGATCTCGAAAACTTGTGGCAACGCTATCGCGACCGCGGCCTCGTCGTGCTCGGGGTGCCATCCAACGATTTCGGCCAGCAGGAGCCGGGATCGGCCGCCGAGATCAAACGCTTTTGCGAGACCAACTATGCGGTCGACTTTCCGCTCGCCCAAAAATGCCGGGTGATCGGTGGCCAAGCGCACCCGTTCTACCGCTGGATCGCCGAAAGTCTTGGTGAAGCAGGCACCCCGCGCTGGAACTTCCACACATACCTGATCGCCCCCGACGGCGAATTGGCCGGGGCCTGGCCGTCCTCGGTCAGCCCCACCGACCGCCGCGTTACCGGCGAAATCGACAAACTGCTCCCGTCAAGCGGCTGACGTGGTGCGCCGCGTTTCGCGCCATGCTGCGGCAATATCGCGTAGGATCTATGCGCTGCGGCACCTGATTTGATGCCCGCGCGCGTCGCAATTCTGCCTGCGAGATCCCGTGTTGGTCACTCACGTAACGCGTCGGATTCTCGGCTCTGTTCCAAATGATACGCGCCCTCCACGCTAAGTATGCCGCGGGTCACGCAACGCTCACGGCCTTCGGGTCTGGTCTTAGTCTAGATGGCATCTACTGCTGATCAGTTCGGCGGCGCTTTGATCAAATCAGCGATCTGCTCGACCGCTGCCTTTTGCGCTGTCGGCGAAGCAGCCCCCGGCGGCAGCGACAATCTCGCCGTTGCGCGTGCATTCGGCGGCGGCAAGCTCGACAAAACAATCGGTGACCGTCTCAGGCGGTCGGAGCGAGTTTGGATCTTCGCCGGGAAAAGCGCGGGCGCGCAGCCGGGTTCGTACCGGGCCGGGGTCGATCAAATTCGCCCGAATGCGGGTTTTGGCGATCTCTGCGGCATAGATCTTGACCAGCATTTCGAGCCCGATTTTGCTGATCGCATAGGGACCCCAATAGGCGAGGCTGTCGCGCCCGATCGCACTCGTCACAAAAACTGCCCGTCCGGACGGAGCCCGCCGCAGCAGCGGATCCATCGCTCGGATCAATTGCCAATTCGCGTTGAGGTTCAGATCGACAACCTCGTCCCAGATGACGGGCGGGATATGGCCAAGCGGGGAAAAGACGCCAAATTCACCGGCATTGCCGAGGAGAATGTCGAGCCGTCCGTAGCGCTCGAAGAGTGCTGCCGCCAATTCGTCGATCTTGGGGAAGTCGCGCAAATCCAGCGGCACGAGGGTCGCGGTGCCGCCGACCGCACGGATCGCATCGTCGACCTCTTCGAGACCGCCGACGGTGCGCGCCGCCAAGACGACATGCGCGCCTTCCGCGGCAAAACGCAACGCCACCGCGGCGCCGATCCCACGCGATGCGCCGGTGATCAGCGCGATTTTGCCGGCAAGCCGCCCTGCCGGGCAGGTCGCTTCCACCCCCAAGGAAGAGCCTCAGACCGGTTCGGCCAGCAATGATAGCTGCACCGACACCTTGCCATCATCGGCATCGACCGGCGGGATCGGGTATTCGCCGGTAAAACAGGCATCGCAGAAGCGCGGCGCCAACGGGTCGCGCCGCGGCGCGCCCATCGCCCGGTACAGGCCATCGATCGACAGAAAGGCCAGGCTGTCGACACCGATGTATTCGGCCATTGCCGCTAAATCGTAACGCGCGGCAAGCAGTTGGTCGCGTTCGGGGGTGGCGATGCCGTAATAGCAGGGATAGCTGGTCGGCGGGCTGGAGATCCGCATGTGAACTTCGCGGGCGCCGGCGCGACGAACCATCTCGACAATTTTGACCGAGGTCGTCCCGCGGACGATCGAATCGTCGACCAAAATCACCCGCTTGCCGCTCAGATTGGCGCGGCT
>JAFAHP010000118.1 GCA_019237175.1 Alphaproteobacteria bacterium | reverse complement strand
GGCTGTCGATGATGACGAAATCAGCCTCCCGCGCCCGGTCCGCGATCCATTGCTCGGCGCGCCAACCGGGAAGGGCTGCAAATTCGAGGCCGAGCCGCCGCTGGCGCAATCCGGCCCAGGCGGCGAGGCTCCTTTGCGCGTCGATGTCGAGCAGCGCGACCCGGGCACCATTTCTCGCCCAGGCGATCGCGAGTTGTGCGGCCAATGTTGTCTTGCCGGCACCGCCCTTGCGCTGCGCTACCGTGATAACCTGCCCCACCATCGATCTGCGCTTTAGCAGAAATCGGTTCCGCTTGATGCGCGTACCGGTTTAGAGCTGGTTTTCGGCCCTCCAGAGGATCGATGAACGGTTATTCGACGGCGAATCGACGGATTGCGTCTTGGCTGAATTTGAGACCGAGGCCAGGGGCGGTCGGCATCGGGAGCAAGCCGTTTTCGGGAACCGGGACTCCTTCCCACAAATGAAACAGCCGCGGCATGTATTCGACGGTCAGCCCGTTTGGGACGGCGCCGACCAGATGGACATGGATCTCGGGCACGCCGTGGCTGACGACCGGAAGGTTGAACGCCTCCGCCATGCCGGCGATCTTGAGCCACGGCGTGATGCCGCCCGAGCGCACCTGATCGATCATGACAATGTCGACCGAGCGGGCCTCCAGCATGTGGCGGAACGGCACAATCCCATACAAATATTCGCCGCCGGCGACCGGCGTCGCCAATGCTGCGCTGACTCTCGCCAGGCCGGCGTAGTCGTCATGCGCGGTGACGTCTTCGAGCCAATA
The DNA here is from genome assembly GCA_019237175.1 of Alphaproteobacteria bacterium. Classification (GTDB taxonomy): domain Bacteria; phylum Pseudomonadota; class Alphaproteobacteria; order ATCC43930; family CGMCC-115725; genus AP-15. The sequence continues at coordinate 13,147 of JAFAHP010000118.1, read as the reverse complement.
AAGGCCGACGCCGACGGCTTCAAGCTGGCGGCCGATATCGATCGCCTGTTCCGGCCGCCAGCGCTGGTTGATGTCGCACATCAGATCCATGTCGGGGCCCACCGCGCGGCGGATCAGACGCGCCTGCTCGACCTCGCGTGCCGGCGAGGTTATCCCCGGAAGGCCGAGCTGCATCTTTGTTTGGCGATGGCCCTTTTCGCGCAATCGTTGCGCCGCGATTAGCGCTTCTTCGAGCCTCAAGCCGCGGCGCAACGCGCCGCTCGCATAAGTCGCGATATGCTCGCGACCGCCACCCAACAGTTTCCACAATGGCAGGCCTAGGGCTTTGCCTTTGATGTCCCAAAGCGCTACGTCGATCGCCGACAATGCCATCGTAAAGATACCTGCCGGACCGGCGCTGACCGCGGCAGCGCGCAATTTTGCGGCGATCGCCTCGATGAGGATCGGGTCTTCGCCGATTACGAGCGCCGCCATGTCGTCGACCGCCTTCCGCAGAGTGCGGGTTAAGGCACCGCCAAAATAGGTGACGCCCAACCCTTCGACGCCGTCATCGGTACCGAGTCGCAGCCAAACGATCGGATTTTTCGCGTTCGGGTTTTCCGAAAAACCGCCGAGCGGCTCGTCATTCGGCAATGCGACGATCCCAGTCTCAACCTTGGTGATCTTCATCGGCGATCCTTCCAGCGACAAAAAAATACCGCAGCGGGCGCATTGGACGTGCAGAGAACGACAGAAGATATCCGTCTTCCCGCGCTCTCTGCGATGGGCTCCGCCCTCCCCACCCCTTCCTCTCGCACCTACGGTATTCACGGATCCGGGTGGGGAGCACCCTAATTTTCCCTCTCCGCCCCTGAGGCGGAGAGGCCGGGTGAGGTGGGGGATTCCAGAGCGCGCGCCATTGCCCACCTCACCCTCCCCATCGCTGATGCGATGGGTCCCCTCCCTCTCCCCCCGGCCAGCGGGCGGAGAGGGCACCCTTCGCAACGGCTTGGAAAGCCTCGGGAATTTGCGTGAACCCCATAGCCTAGCACGACAGCTGGCGGTCGATCGTCGCGTGATTGCACTCAAGGCCGAGACCGGGGCATTCGGGCACAACCCCTTGGTTCTGCCTGCGCGAATAACCTCTCCGCGTAAAGTCGCTACTCGGCGCTGGACAGTGGCGTCAGATTTATCCTGCGAGCCGATCGCACCCGCCGCTAATGCCGGAAGACAAGAACGCCGGCGATCGCCAGCAGCGCCGCCGCCGCAAGATAGAGCGGGATCACTGCGAGATACGCACGCTTGGCTTGCGCTTCGGCTTGCGAGGCGATCGATTCGGCGTGCAGCAGAATACCGTCACGCGACACGTCATCGACGAAGTTTTCGAGCTTTTCGATCATGCGCGGCAGCCGCGCGACCGTATCGGCGACGGTTTCAAAGCGCTCGCGTAATTGCGCCTCGAGCCCGCGATTGTCGCGCACCCAGGTTTCGATCAATGGCCGTGCCATGGCCCATATGTTGATCTCAGGATCGAGGCGGCGGCCCACGCCTTCAATCAACACCATCGTCTTTTGCAGCAACAGGAGTTGCGGCTGGGTCTCCATGTCGAATTGCTCGGTCACCTGAAACAACTGGGCAAGCAGCCGTGCAACCGAGATTTCCTGCAGCGGCCGGCCAAGGATTGGCTCCCCGATCGCGCGGCAGGCCTGGGTAAAGGCGTCGATGGACCGGGTCGACGGGACATAGCCGGCAGCGAAGTGGACTTCAGCCACTCGCCGGTAATCGCCAACCAAAAAGCCGACCAGCATATCGGCGAGATACCACCGGGTGGTGCGATCGAGCCGCCCCATGATGCCGAAATCGACGACCACGATCGCCCCCGAGGCATCGACAAACATATTCCCGGGATGCAAATCGGCGTGAAAAAAACCGTCGCGGAACACCTGGTTGAAAAAGGCCCCGGCCGCCTTTGCGAGCACATCATCGATCCGATGCCCGGCGGCAATCAGCCCGGCTCGGTCGTCGATGCGTACTCCCTCGATGCGTTCCAACGTCAGGACATTGTGCCCGGTGCGCGACCAGTCGATCCGCGGCACCCGAAAGCACGGGTCGCCGGCGAAATTCTCTGCCAGTTCCGAAGCGGCCGCCGCCTCGAAGCGCAAATCCATTTCAAAGGCGACGATTTCGGCCAGGGTACGCACGATCTCCACCGGCTTCAACCGCCGCGCCGGCGCGTAGACCCTTTCGATCAGGCCGGCGAGCCATGAAAACAGGTCGAGGTCGCGGGCAAAGGCCTCCGCCACCCGCGGCCGCAGGACCTTGACGGCGACGTCCCGGCCTTCGGTGGTGCGGGCGAAATGAACCTGTGCAATCGATGCTGCGGCAATCGCATTTTCGTCGAAGGATTGGAATATACTGGCGAGCGGCTGGCCGAACTCGAGTTCGATCGCCGCGCGCGCCGCGGCACCAGGAAATGCCGGCAAGCGGTCCTGCAATCTCGCGAGATCGGCGGCGATCTCTTCCCCGAAGAGATCGGCTCGCGTCGACAGCAGCTGGCCGAGCTTGATAAACCCTGGACCCAGCTCGTCGAGGGCCGCCGCGAGACGCTGGCCCGGGCGCGCCGCGGACCGGCCGCGCCGCCGCGCAAACAAACCGGCAAAGCGCAGGTAGAACGCGACCACCGGCACGCCGGCAAACGGAAACAGCGCGTCGTGACGCGTCAGCGTCAGTCCGATACGGGCAAGGCGGACGAGATTTCGCCAACTGCGAAAGAGCCCGAATCGAGGTGGCGCCGCGTCAAAGGCGCCAAGCGGAATGGAGCGCAGCAATGCCCCCTGTCAGGTTGCGGAACCGAACCTGCTCCAGCCCGGCGCCGACAATCATCTCGGCAAGCTCCCCCTGGCGGGGAAAGCCCCGAATGCTTTGGACCAGGTAAGTATAGGCATCGCGGTCGCCGGTGACGACCTGGCCCAGCGTTGGCACGACATAAAAGCTGTAGAGATCGTAAAGCGGCTGCAACAGCGGCGTGACTTTGGGCGTAAACTCGAGGCACAAGAACCGCCCACCCGGCTTTAGCACCCGCCGCGCCTCGGCGAGCGCCGCTTCGATATGGGTCACGTTACGCAGCCCGAAGGCTATCGTATAGTGATCAAAACTCCGCGCGGCAAAGGGCAGCTGCTCGGCATCCGCCGCAAGCCACTCAAGGCCAAAAAGAATACCCCGGTCGAGCGCCCGGGCGCGGCCAATTTCGAGCATGTGTTCGTTGACGTCGCAAACGACGGCCCCACCCCCGGCAGCGTCCCCGGCCTGAGGCGCCAGCAACGGCAAGGCGCGAAGCGCGACATCACCGGTACCGCCGGCGACATCAAGCAAGCGCTGGCCAAGGCGAGGGTTCATGCGTGCGACCATCTCGGCCTTCCACAACCGGTGAATGCCGCCGCTCATCAGATCGTTCATCAGATCGTAGCGCGCTGCCACGCTGTCGAAGACCGCGCGAACGATCGATGCCTTCTCGGCCTCCGGTTGATGGGGATAATCCGGCGCACCGCTGCCGCTCGCTTCTTTTTCGCTCATCGGACTGCAAAGATACCGCCATCGGACCGCGTGCGCCATGGCACGGCCGGTGCGCGCGGGGTACGATAGGCTAAATGCCCGAACTGCCTGAAGTCGAGACCGTGCGGCGTGGCCTGGCGCTGACAATGACGGGCCGGTGCATCGTGCGGGCCGAGCTGCGCCGCCCCGACCTTCGCCGGCCATTTCCGCCGGAACTGGCCGAACGTCTTGTCGGCGCCAAAATCAAAACGCTCGGCCGGCGCGGAAAGTACATCCTGGTTGAGCTCGACGGCGACGGAATGCTACTGCTCCACCTCGGCATGTCGGGCCGGATCACCACGGGCGCGGTATCGGCCGCAGGTGCGCGGCACGACCATGTCGTGCTGACCCTCGACGACGGCACGGTCGTAACTCTGAACGATCCGCGTCGCTTTGGCCTGTTGGATTACGTTCGCCGCAGCGAGGCGGCACGCCACCCGCTGCTGGCGTCGCTCGGTCCCGAGCCGCTCGGCCCGGATTTCACCGGAGACTATCTCGCGCAAAAGCTTGCCGGAAAACAGTCTCCGATCAAATCGGCGCTGCTCGATCAGCGCGTGGTTGCCGGGCTCGGCAACATCTATGTTTGTGAGGCGCTCTATCGCGCCCGATTGTCGCCGCGACGGCTGGCAGCCACCGTCGGACGCGCGCGGGCGGAGCGGCTGGTGGCGGCGATCCGAGCAGTGCTCGAGGAGGCGATCGAAGCCGGCGGCTCGTCATTGCGCAACTATGTACAGGCGAATGGCGAGCTCGGATATTTCCAGCACCGCTGGGCGGTCTACGGTCACGAGGGGGAGCCCTGTCCCGGCTGTAGTTGCGTCGAGGGCGTGCGCCGCATCGTCCAGTCGGGCCGCTCGACGTTTTTTTGCGCCAAGCGGCAGCGCTGACCGGAATTCGCTGCGCGGCACATGAATGCTCTCTCCAGAACGATAATGTGCGACTAGGCCGGCCGACGGCGAGGAGAATGAGGATGAGCCAAGATCACAGCTACCAGAACATCCTTGTCGAGCGCCGCGGTGCGGTCGGCATCGTCACCCTCAACCGCCCGCAGGCACTGAATGCGCTGAATGCGGCCCTGATCGGCGAACTCGCGGCAGCGATCGACGCGTTCGAAGCCGACGATGCGATTGGTGCGGTCGTCGTGACCGGCAACGAGCGGGCCTTTGCTGCCGGCGCTGACGTCAAGGAGATGGCGCAGAAGACCTATCCCGAAACATATCTCGAGGACTTTATTACCCGAGGCTGGGAGAGGCTCGCCGCGTGCCGAAAGCCGGTGGTGGCCGCGGTTGCCGGCTATGCGCTGGGCGGCGGGTGCGAGATCGCAATGATGTGCGACATCGTCGTTGCTGCTGATACGGCGCGCTTTGGCCAACCGGAGATCACGCTTGGCACCCTGCCCGGCGCCGGCGGCACCCAAAGGCTCGCGCGCTTTGTCGGCAAAGCCAAGGCGATGGATCTGTGCCTGACCGGGCGGATGATGGACGCTGCCGAAGCTGAGCGTGCCGGCCTTGTCAGCCGCGTCGTACCGCTCGCCGATTTAATGACCGAAGCGGTCAAGATCGCCGAGCACATCTGCGAGATGTCGCGGCCAATCGCGATGATGGTCAAGGAATCGGTGAACCGCGCCTATGAAACGACACTCGCCGAGGGGGTGCGGTTCGAACGGCGCGTGTTCCACGCGACCTTTGCGACGGAAGACCGCAAAGAGGGGATGACCGCCTTTATCGAAAAACGCAAACCGAATTTCCGTCACCGCTGACCAGACCCGAACCAACCCTCACGGACGCCTAAGCTTACGAGCGGCGGCAAAGGCGGCACGGACATTTTCGAAGGTGGAGCCCAGCGGGCGGCGCGCGTTCCTGGTGTCGTACTCGCCGCGTTCGGCCGCGAGCTTGTTCGCCAGTCGAAAACGCGGGCTTTGCGATGCATGGCCCGAGATGCCGTGCTTGCGGCTGCCGATGCCGCCGCGACCCTGCTGCATGCCGCCCTTCCGCGCCGCGATTTCAGAAATCTTTCCGATTGGAACTCATCCGGGATGAGCGACGAGACATTACCCCACCCGGATCGGGTAGGGATCAGGTTCCTCAGGTCTTGTCATCGGGATCCGATATCAACATCGCCCCAGACGACATAGCGGTTCCGCCGTCGTGGCTCCAATCTCTCCTGGATCATGCGCTGAAACTGCGCTTCGACGAGCTCGCTGAGCGGATCGCTCGCCACGTCGGAAAGGCCATGGGCGCTCAGCAGAGCCTCGATCTCCTCGCGCGGGCGACCGCCGAGAAACGGCAGCCGGTCTCCGATCGCGACATATTCTGGGCTCGTGCGCGCATTTTCCTGGGGACCCGGCTGCCCCTGCGGGGAGCGGTCGCTGCCGTCGAGGACGGCGCCATCGACGACGATGAGCCGCCCGCCCGACCGCAACACCCGAACCCATTCGTCGATCGCCGCTCCGGGATGCGGCAATGTCCACAAGAGATGCCGGCTGATCACGAAATCGAAAGTCGCCGCCGAAAACGGCAGTTGCTCGGCATCGGCCTCTTCGAAGCGAATTTGAAGGCCGCGCTCAGTCGCCTTGCTCCGGGCCCGCGCGATCATGGCCGGCGCGAAATCGATTCCGGTCACGCGATGCCCCCGCTCGGCGAGTTCGAGGCTCAGAAACCCGGTACCGCAGCCGACATCGAGCGCGTCCAACCGGGCGCGCCGTGGCAGCACGAGGCGGAAAATCCGGTCCCAGGCCGCGCGCTCGGCCGGGGTGCGGATGCTGTGGCCAAAATCCTCGTCGAAACGCGCGGCCCGCCGATCCCAATGGGCGGCAACCTGTTGCTTGACCGGGTCGGAATGCGGTGATGACATCGCAGAAATCCTCGGCTGGTGCGCTCAGGTTAGTCCGGCGACGGCGGCCAGCGCCTCGATCTGCTCGGCATAGCGCGATACCGGGTTCAACAAGAGATGGTTCGCGCCCATCGCCACGATCTCTTCGAGCCGTTCGCGAACCTGTTCGGGAGTGCCGTGAACACCCGAGCCCCCGGTCCCTTCGGGATTGTGATAGACCTCAGTGAACCAGCGATTGAGTTCGGCGCGTGCGATCTCCGGACGCTCATCGACTGCCATAAACAGGCGCTTTGAAATCGGAAAATTTGCCGGATCACGTCGTGCTTTCTCCAACGCCGCCCGCAGGATCGGGACCGATTCTCTGAAGGCGGCAATGCTCGATCCGCCCGAGCCCATCCAGCCGTCGGCGAGCAGTCCGGCGCGCCGCACCGCGTTTGGATGACCGACCCCAAACCAGATGGGGATGCTCGGCTTTTGCACCGGCTTTGGCATCATGGCGCCGCCGTCGAGGCGAAAGGTTTCTCCGCGGTAGTCGACGCGCGGTTCGCTCCACAGCGCGCGGACCAACTCGACGCCCTCGCGAAACCGCCGCACGCGCCGCTCGCGGGGAATCTGGAATCGCGCATAGTGATGCTCGCGGCCGAGACCCACCCCAAGGATCGCGCGCCCGCCGCTCAGATAATCCAGAGAGGCCCATTGGTGGGCCACATGCGCCGGGTGGTGCGCCGGCAACACGATGACCGAGGCGCCGAGACGGATCCGGGTGGTGACCGCAGCGGCATAGGTTAGGACCACCACCGGATCGAAACAAAAGACATGATCAAGCGTGTTTTCGGTCACCCACAAATCGCGAAAACCGAGTGCTTCGGCGCGTTTGGCCACGCGATGAACCGCATCGATGCCGATAGGCTCAGAGGCGCGGTGGGGCAGCGAGACGCCCAAAGCAATCTTATCCTTTAAGGCCATGCCCGCCGCCTCTCCGAAGTAAAAGAGGTCAAACCCTCTCGATCAATTCCATCTGCGCGCCGTCTGGGGCTTCTACAAAGCAGACCCGGCGGCCGTTGTTCGGCGGCATTTCCTCGAGGATTTTGACACCGTTCTCGCGCATGCGGACCAATGTCCCGTCGTAATCGTCGGTGTCGACGGCAATGTGCTCGATACCGTAACGCTGCTCGTGCTTTTGGCTGGCGATCAAGGTCGTGATGTTGAGTTGCAGCCCGTGCAGATCAAGGCGAAAGCCGCGGCCCGGAATTTCCGCTTTCACTGTAGCGCCGAAATTGTCGACGTAGAACTGCATGGTTTGTTTGGGATCGCGCGTCTTCAGATGCACATGCTGGACGCCATAGGCCATGCTTGATCTCCTTATCGATTGTCGCGTTGATCGCGGGTTGTTGCTTGGCCGGCGGAGCGGCAACACACGATATCGCGAAGGATCGCGGACGGCGAGACTTTGTTGGCCGATCCCACCGCGCCGTGATCAATAATTGCGCTCGGGCGCGCCCCGGTTCTTGATTGACGCACCTTCCGCCCGCAGATAAAACGCCGGCCTCGGCAATTTCGGCATCAAAGCATGGCCAATCACAAATCGGCGGAAAAGCGTATCCGCCAGATCGAAAAGCGCACTGCGATCAACCGCTCGCGGATGAGCAGGGTTCGTAGCTTCGTCAAGAAAGTCGAAGCGGCGATCGCAAGCGGCGACAAGGTCGCGGCACAGTCAGCGCTGCAGTTGGCGCAGCCGGAGTTGCATCGAGCGATCACCAAAGGCGTGATGCCCAAGAACACGGCCTCGCGGAAGCTGTCGCGGCTTGCACACCGGGTCAACGCACTCTGAATCGCTCTCCCCGCTCTCGGGCGACCGTGGCAAAGTCGTTTCGGCCCATTGTAGGCAGAACTACGGGGTCCTCTTGCTAAATTAACCTCGTCAAAACGGCGTCAAAAAAACTTTTGCGTTCTCTTTTCGGACGCGTTGCCATCGTTTCGCCATCTAAGTTAGTATTCATCTATAGCGCCGCTAGGAAATACGCTGAGGCCCTGTAAATGGCAGTCGGGGCGAAGCTCCTTCTGTTTTTTCAGGCTATATCATAGTGATAGCTTCTTCAGGGGGACATCGGTTACTACTCATTCACAGCGCGTAACCCTACCTATTCTACGATATTGAGAGAGTTAATTTTACCGGTGTGAACCAGGCAGCGCTGCTATCCTAATCGGGGGGATCTGGTGTTGGCAGAAGCAGCTCAAGAAAATCGTAGTGAAACCGCGGCGAATGCCCCGGAAGTGGAATGGAGCCGAGTTATTGGGCAGCTAAAGGAGGAAATTGGCGATATCGCGTATCGCAGTTGGCTAGCACCCATCAACGTCCAGCGCGTCGATGGCGGCGAGGCGGTGATTGCCGCTCCAGCGCGCCTTTATCGCGATTGGGTGGCCTCGCATTATGCCGATCGAATATTGGCGCTATGGCGGGCGGAAAATCGGCAGGTTAAACGGATATCCGTCGTAGTTGCGTCACCCTCGCACGCCTCGCGCTCTTTCGCGGCAATAAGCGAAAGTTCGATAGAATTGTCTCAAGCACCCGTTGTGCTATCGGGGGAACTTGGCACCACGGTCGAAATCGGCGAGGATCGACCCCAACCCTGTGGTCTTGATCCGCGCTTCACCTTCGAGAACTTTGTTGTCGGTAAGCCGAACGAGCTGGCTCACGCGGCCGCGCGGCGGGTCGCCGAGGCGTGTTCGGCTGCATCGCGGTCGGTACCGTTCAATCCGCTCTTTCTGTATGGCGGAGTTGGCCTCGGCAAAACCCATCTAATGCACGCGATCGCCTGGGACGTTCACAAACACGCCTGCTTCCGCAAAGTAATCTATCTTTCCGCCGAAAAGTTTATGCATCAATTTATTCGTGCTTTGCGCTTTAAATCGACGATGGACTTTAAGGATGAGTTCCGATCAGTTGATTTACTTATGATTGACGATGTACAATTTATCAGTGGGAAGGAATCGACGCAGGAGGAGTTTTTCCACACCTTCAATGCGCTGGTCGATCAGAATCGCCAGATCGTCATTTCGGCTGACAAGCCGCCGTCCGATCTTGAGGGGCTTGAGGATCGGATGCGCTCGCGCTTGGGGTGGGGGTTAGTCGCCGATTTGCATCCGACCACCTATGAGCTTCGCCTTGGCATCTTGCAGTCAAAGGCGGAGCAGGCGAACGTGGACATTCCACGCAAGGTCTTGGAATTGCTGGCACACAGAATTACATCGAACGTGCGTGAGTTGGAGGGCGCGCTTAATCGCATTATCGCCAACATGCAGCTGGTCGGACGTGAGATTACGCTCGAGAGCGCGCAGGAGGAGTTGCACGATCTGCTGCGCTTGCGCGAGCGGCGGGTGACGATCGATGAAATCCAGCGGCGCGTCGCCGAGCACTTCAACGTGCGCTTCGCAGAAATGACGTCGGCACGGCGGGCCCGGGCTTTTGCCCGGCCGCGGCAGGTCGCGATGTATCTCTCCAAGCAGTTGACGAGCCGCTCGCTGCCAGAAATCGGGCGCAAATTTGGCGGGCGCGACCATACCACCGTTATGCATGCGGTGCGCCGCATCGAAGAGTTGAAAGATACCGACCCGGTTCTTGCCGAGGATGTTGAGCTGCTGCGCCGCATGCTGCAGGGCTGATCGCAGCGGGCGATTCCCAATCGTGCGAACCGGACAGACGATCCCCACCCTTTATTCTGGGTCGCCCACATGATCCCTGAGATCAAGCCCGCAGAGCGACCCAGGGCTCCGGATACCGAGTGGGGCGCCGCTTTTCATGCCGCTTTGCCGGGCATGCCCGACGCAAAGCGACTATCAGGTGTTAAATTCGCACCCTGGCGCTGTGCAAAACATAGCGACGTCCGCTTAGGGCTGAGACCTCCGTCGATTTGTGGTAGGATGCGGTCCCGTCCGCCGGTCATTTGAGCGCAGCGCGACGGGATGTCGGTCTGACCTTGGGCCGGCGTTGTCCGCTCTGCCAACCAGCGTGCCGCCAACATGAAACTCACCATCGATCGGGTCGCTCTCCTCAAGCCTCTGGGACATGTACAAAGCGTCGTGGAGCGACGAAACACGATCCCGATTCTGTCCAACGTTTTGCTGCGCGCGGATGGAACAGAACCGACCGGCGCGCTGGCCCTCAGCGCCACCGATATGGACCTCGAACTCGTCGAACGTGTGCCTGCTCAAATTGAGCGGGCCGGTCTCACTACGGCGCCGGCGCACACCCTTTTTGACATTGTCCGCAAATTGCCCGACGGCGCCCAGATCGAGATTGAGGCGAGCGGTGAACGCAACTCGATGGTGCTGCGTTGCGCCCGCTCCACCTTCACTCTCGCCTGCTTGCCGCCTGAAGATTATCCGGTCATGGCAGGCGGCGAGTTAGCGCATCATTTTGCGATGACTGCCGCAGAACTTAAGTCGCTGGTCGACCGCACCCGGTTCGCGATCTCGACCGAAGAAACGCGGTATTACCTCAATGGGATCTATCTACACGCAACCAAAAACGATGAGGTTCCGGTGATTCGCGCGGTGGCGACGGATGGGCACCGTCTCGCCAGGGTCGAAATGGTATTGCCTGAGGGTGCTGCGGGAATGCCGGGCATAATCGTCCCTCGCAAGACCGTTCTTGAATTGCGGAAGCTCGTCGAAGAGAGCGAGGCCGAAATAGAGCTGGCTCTAAGCGAGACAAAAATCCGCTTTGCCGTGGGCGGGGCGACCCTGACTTCTAAGCTTATCGACGGCACCTTCCCCGATTACGATCGAGTGATCCCGACTGGCAACGACAAGGTTCTAGAAGTCAAATGCAAGGATTTCGCCGACGCCGTCGATCGCGTATCGACGATCTCGACGGAGAAAAGCCGGGCGGTCAAGCTGGCGATCGCGCCCGGAGCCAATGGGGGCAGTCTTGCAATCTCGGCCACGAGCCCGGAAAACGGGACCGCAATTGAAGAGCTCGAGGTTCGCTATTTGAACGAGCCCTTGGAAATCGGCTTCAATTCGCGGTACCTGCTGGATATTGCCAGTCAAATCGAGGGCGAGGGCGCACAACTCCTGATGTCCGATTCGGGGTCGCCTACGATCGTACGCGACCGCGCCGACCCGAGTGCGCTGTACGTCTTAATGCCGATGCGGGTTTGAAGCCAAGAGCCGCTCGCGAGTGGATAAAAAAGCCGGAAATCCCATATAATTACAATGTTGACCGAGGCGCAGGAAGCGCGCTGGAACACCGGTGCCGCGGCGGATCGCGGATCGCCCGCCGGCATCGGCGTGACCCGTTTGGCTCTGAGCAATTTCCGCAATTATCGCAACACGAGGCTCGCCTTGGGTATAGGCCCAGTAGTGCTGACAGGACCCAACGGCGCGGGCAAGACCAATCTCCTCGAATCCCTCTCGTTCCTGGCGCCGGGGCGTGGATTACGGGGCGCCGCCTTGAGCGAGATCGATCGCCGACCCGCCCAAGGCGAGACCGCTGTGATCGAGGGTTGGGCAGTAGCGGCTTCTGTTGTAACCCGCTCGGGAACCGTACGGATTGGCACTGGACGTGATCCGGCTGGAGGCGAGCGCCGGAGCATCCGCATCGATGGCGACCCCGCGCGCAGCCAAGCGGCGCTCAGCGATCACCTCGGCGTCGTGTGGCTGACGCCGCAAATGGACCGGTTATTTGTCGAGAGCCCAGCGGGGCGCCGGCGGTTTGTCGATCGGCTCGTGTTCGCAATCGATGCGGCACATGCCGCCCGCGTCGGCAGCTATGAGCAGGCCTTACGCGAGCGCTCCTACCTCCTGCGCGAGGGCGCTGCCGATGCCGCGTGGCTCGCTGCGCTCGAAGAGGTAATGGCGGCGCAAGGTGTTGCGGTCGCTGCCGCGCGTCGGGAGACTGTGCAGCGCCTCGACGCAGCCTGCGCCGAGGCTGAGGGTCCGTTCCCGTGCGCCCGCCTGGAACTGGCGGGCACCGTCGAGGGGTGGCTCGACCGGATGCCCGCGCTTACTGCCGAAGCGGCCTTCGCAGCCGCGCTGGCCGATGCCCGACGTCATGACGCCATCACCGGCGGCGCCGCCATCGGCCCACATCGCTCCGATCTCATCGTCAGGCTCTCGCCAAACGGGGTCGCCGCCGACTCTGCCTCGACCGGTGAACAAAAGGCGCTGCTGATTTCCATCGTGCTCGCCCATGCAAGACTGCAGCGTGCGCTACGCGGCGAGCCGCCGCTGCTACTGCTCGACGAAATTGCGGCACACCTCGATGCCGACCGGCGCTGGTCCTTGTTCGAGGTGCTCTGCCAGCTCGAAAGCCAGATCTGGCTCACCGGGACCGAAGAAGCGGTTTTCGCGCCACTACGGTCCCAAGCCCAATTCCTGTCGGTGCGCAACGGAACCGTAGGCGAAACTTACTCTTGAACGACCGGTTATAGCACAGCGCAAAAATGACAAATATCCCCGGACGGCAATCCCAATCTTTGGCCGACGTGACGCAAGCCCCCCCCGAACCGGACACCGACAAGGTGGCTAACGGCACTGTCGTTCCTCCCGGTGTGTTCCGCAACAGCGCGACTGCCGATGGTGAAGATGCAAGCTACAACGAGCAATCGATCGAGGTATTGCGGGGTCTCGAAGCGGTCCGCAAGCGGCCGGGGATGTATATCGGTGACACGGATGACGGATCGGGCTTGCACCATATGGTGTACGAGGTCGTCGACAACGCAATCGATGAGGCGCTTGCCGGTTA
>JAFAHP010000039.1 GCA_019237175.1 Alphaproteobacteria bacterium | reverse complement strand
CGCCCCGAACAGTTCAAATTCGAACCGGCTGCGTGAAATCGCCGCAGAGAGCGGGGTGCCGAGCTATTTGATCGAAGACGCCGCTGCACTTGATCGGCGTTGGCTCGAGGGCGCTTCGGCCGTTGGGATTACTGCCGGCGCTTCGGCCCCTGCCGAATTGGTAGATGCATTGATCGGTCGTTTGGGTGACTTCTTTGATATCGAAGTCGAGGAATTGTCAGGAGTTACCGAAAACGTCCGGTTCCGGATGCCCGCGCAACTTGCCGAGGAAGCGGCCGGCTAAGATCTCCCTGAGTACAATTTCAAGTGAGGCTGTCTCGTGGCCATTCCACTGCGCCAAACCATCCGTGTCGGGGCCTATGTACTGGGCCGGCATTTACGTGGCATCGAACGGTATCCGCTGGTCCTGATGCTCGAGCCGCTGTTCCGCTGCAATTTGGCGTGCGCCGGTTGCGGCAAGATCGATTATCCCGATGCGATCCTCAACCAGCGCCTGAGCGTTGCCGAATGCGTCGAGGCGGTGGACGAATGCGGCGCTCCGATCGTTGTCCTCGCCGGCGGTGAGCCGCTGTTGCACCGTGACATCGCCGATATCGTCAACGGCATCATAAGCCGAAAGAAATTCGTCTATCTGTGCACCAATGCGCTGCTGCTCGAAAAGAAGATCGAGCAGTTCGAACCGCATCCCAATTTCGCCTGGACGGTGCATCTCGACGGGGATCGCCAAGATCATGACCGAAGCGTATGCCAGGAGGGGGTTTACGACCGCGCTGTGGCGGCGATCTTGCTGGCAAAAAAACGCGGGTTTCGCGTCAATATCAACGCCACCTTGTTCGACACGGCCGAGCCCCAACAGGTCGCGCATTTTTTCGACCAAGTGAGCGAAATCGGTGTGGACGGGATCACCGTGTCGCCAGGCTATGCTTATGAGCGGGCGCCCGATCAGGAGCATTTCCTCAACCGCCGGCGCACCAAGGAGCTGTTCCGCGGCATTTTCGCGCGCGATCGTGGATTTTGGTCGTTCAACCAGTCGAGCTTGTTCCTCGATTTTCTCGCGGGCAACCAAACCTATCGCTGCACCCCGTGGGGCAATCCGACGCGCAATGTCTTCGGCTGGCAGCGCCCGTGCTATCTGCTCGGCGAGGGCTACGCCAAGAGCTTCAAGGAGTTGATGGAAGAAACCGACTGGGACGCCTACGGGACCGGCCATTACGAGAAGTGTGCCGATTGCATGGTCCACAGCGGTTATGAAGCGACCGCCGTTGTCGATTCGGTTCGCCATCCGTTGAAGGCGGCGCGTGTGGCGCTGCGCGGGGTGCGCACCCAAGGTGAGATGGCACCGGAAATCCCGCTTCATCGCCAGCGCCCGGCCGAATTCGTGCTTTCACAGCACGTCGCCGAGGCGATGGCTCGATTAAGCCGCCGCGAGGAGCCCATGCAGAGCGCGAGCGGGCACGACTAACGCCCCTAGAGCAGCCCGCGTTTCGCGCGCCAGTCCGAACAGGGCGGCGAACTGCCGCGGCCGCCGTAAAACGGAGGCGAGCACGCGGGTAAACCTCGGGGTTCCATTTTCGGCGAGCGGGATCAGCGCTGCTGGCGGCAGGGCGCGATCGGCGCCGTCGGCGATCGTCCGCACGACGACAAACGGAATGCCACGCGCAGCAGCAACGCGGGCCACAACATCGCTTTCGAGATCAACGGCGAGCGCTCCGGTTTGGGCCCAGCTCCAGCGTTTCTCGTCGGTTGTGGCCATAATCCGCGAAGTGCCGAGCACCGGCCCGTCCTTCGCACCGATCTCGGCCGCCAGCCCGGCCACACGGGCCCGAAATGGCTCGCTCCCCCGCCAGCAGGCGCCGTCGGATAGTACCTCGGTCGAAATGACGATGTCGCCGGCGCGCAATTCAGGCGACAGACCGCCGGCAATGCCAAAGCTGACGAGGCAATCTGCCTGTTTGGCGGCGCCCTCGACGAGCGCCGCGGTGCGATCGCGATCCCCGGCGCCGACCAACACCGAAAATCCCGCCGAGCGCGCAATTCTCGCTTCTGCGGCAAGTCCCGAGGTGCACAGCACGGCTGTCGCCGCTGAAGGCATGCAAAACTCCCCTGATTTTTGCCCGGCCGAGCTAGCAGAATTCGAAGCGCAGCGCTATGCGATACAATGCCGTTCCCCCGCCTGCCGCCCTTTTAACCGCTGCTGCGCGCTTGGGCTGCAGCTTGAGCGAGAAGCGGGCCTGTGGGCAGACATCGCGTCGCATTGTTTGTCGCCCGCGCGTTCCCGCGTTCTCGGGGTTAAAGACCAAGGGGCACGCGCCGCGAATTGCCGGTCCTCAGACGCCGATAGCGGGCCAACGCCCATAGCGGAAAGTAGGTGCTATAGCCGTGATAACGCAGGAAAAACACGCGTGGAAACCCCACCGCGTTGAACCATGGCTCGTC
>JAFAHP010000645.1 GCA_019237175.1 Alphaproteobacteria bacterium | reverse complement strand
CGCAACGATGTCCCGTCGCGGAGGAAGTGGATCGGCAATACTGGGCTTTGACCCTCCTCCTCCGGAGGCATCGTCTCCGAAAGCGCCGCAACATCGGGGAAGGCGAGCAGCCGGGCCAGCAGATCCGCTGTCTCGGGAGTGCCATCGGCGCGGGCGTCAGCCTGTACGCCGCGCATGAAGTAGAGAGCGACCTCCTGCCAGTTCACGATAAACGGCCGCAATCCGTCACCGGATAGCAGAGCGACCGCGAGATTGACCGGCTCCGAGGGAGCGTCTGCAGGATGTGGGCCGATAAGGAATTCGATCAGGTTCGTCGCACCGCCATTTGCGCGGAGCAAGTTCCAGCAGCGGTCAACGACGAAGGCCGGATAAGGCTCGTGCTGGGCGAGCATGTAGTCGAGCGCGCTGTTCACGACGGCAAGTTCGGGTGTTGCGAGATCGCGCTCGCGCCAAACCGGCGCATACCCGGCTGCCAGCATCAATGCGTTCTGCAGGCGCAGCGGAAGGTTCATCGTCGCCGCAAGCCGCAGAATCATGGCGCGGCTGGGTGTCGCCCTGCCCGACTCGATAAAGCTGAGATGCCGCTGGGTGGTCCGCGCGGCGAGCGCCAGGTCGAGTTGCGAGAAGCCGCGTCGTCCGCGCCAGTCTCTCAGCAGCCGGCCAAAGGCGCTGCCGTTCGCAGCGATGCCCGCATTTGTCGCGGCTCGAGGTGCGTCCACGAGCGGCACGATAGCCGTGCCCAGACCGCGCGGCTATTCCCTCCGAAGGAATTGAAGCGCCGTCACCCGACCGACACAGTTGCGTCCGATGCGGAAGGGAGGCCTGTCATGCTGCGTGTCGCATTTGCCGGCACTTTTCCTGCAAGGCTCGAGGAGCCGGTACGCCGTCATCTGGGCATAGCGTGCGAGATGGCCGTTGCCGACGAGACCGGCATCACCGCGCAGCTTGCCGGTGTCGACGTGCTGGTGACGATGGCTCTGACCGCCGAAATGGGGCGGGCGGCCACTCGCTTGAGACTGGTTCAGGTGCCGGGTGCTGGGCTCGATCGGATCGATCGTTCGGCGTTGCCCGATGGGGTATCCCTCGCGAACGTCCATGGGCACGAGACCGGAATTGCCGAATATGTGATTGGGGCCATGCTGGCTCTGACCCGCGATTTCTCTCGGCTCGATACTGCGCTCCGCGCCGGGGAATGGCGGAGCCAATGGTCGGTCGGCACTGCCCTGCCACCCACCTGGCCGGAGCTGGCGGGCAAAACGTTAGGAATACTCGGGTATGGGCGTATCGGTCAGGCTGTCGCTCGGCGCGCTCGCGCCTTCGACATGAACATCTCGGCAATACGCCGCGATGTTCGGCGCTCCACCAACGAAGAGCTGGCCTTTCTCGGCGGCCCTGAGGCAATCGACGAAGTGCTTGCGCGTTCGGACTACGTGCTGATTTCGATGCCGGCGCATCCCGATACGATCGGGACTATCGATCGCCGCCGGCTCGGCTTGATGAAATCGACGGCCTTCCTGATCAACGTGGCGAGGGCGGAGATCGTCGATGAGGATGCGCTCTACGAGGCCTTGGCGCTGCGTGCGATCGCTGGTGCCGCACTCGATGTCTGGTATCGCTATCCTCGCCAGCCCGGCCACGCGGCGCCGTCCACGCGCCCTTTCCACGAATTGCCGAATGTGCTGATGACCCCACATGTCTCCGGCTGGACCGATGGCATGCTGGACGCCCGCGCGAAATTGATCGCGGAAAACATTCGACGTGTCGCGCGCGGCGAGACGCCGCTTAATCTGGTCACCTGATGAACGACGGCTTGCCTCTAAACCCGGCGCTTACCCGGTCCAGCGGGATCCGACTGCCGTTCTTCTACGGCTGGGTCCTCGTTGCCATCGCATTCGTGACGATGGCCGTTGGGGTCAACGCGCGCACTGCCTTCTCGCTGCTGTTCCCGGCGATCCTGGACGAATTCGGGTGGGATCGCGGGGTGACGGCCGGCGCTTTCTCGTTCGGGTTTCTCGTTTCAGCATTCGTTACGCCGTTTGTCGGACGGCTGATGGATCTGCACGGCCCGAGACCTGTGGTCGAGCTTGGCGTCGTTGCGATGGGCGTCGGGCTGCTCCTCGCCAGCTTCATTCACGAGCCGTGGCAACTTTACTTGACACTCGGTGCGCTTGCCGGTGGCGGCGTCAACTGCCTCGCCTATACCGGGCAGTCGCTCTATTTGACCAATTGGTTCGTGCGCCGGCGCGGGCTGGCACTCAGCATCGCCTTCTCCGGCGTCGGCGTCGGCTCGATCACGATCCTGCCCTGGCTGGGGTGGATGATCGAAGCAGCAGGGTGGCGTTCCGCCTGTGCCTGGCTCGGCATTCTAATGCTGGCGCTATTGGGGCCGCTAAACCTGCTGCTCAAAAAACGACCCGAAGACTTGAGTCTCGCACCCGACGGTATGCCATCCGGCGTCAGCGCCGCTACCGATCGTGCCGCAAACGTTGTTGACCACGCCTGGGCGGCGGTTGACTGGACGCTCTGGCGAGCCTTGCGGACGCGCCGCTTTTGGTGGCTCGCCGCCGGCTATTTCTGTGGTCTTTTCTCCTGGTATGCGGTCCAGGTCCATCAGACGAAGTATCTGATCGAGATTGGTTTTGCGCCGAGCGAGGCCGCCTGGGCGCTGGGCTTGGTGAGCCTGGCGGCGATTCCCGGTCAGATCGCATTCGGCCATTTGTCGGATCGGATCGGGCGCGAATGGGTATGGATGATCGGTAATCTGGGTTTTGTCATCTGCTGCCTAGCCTTGGTCTTGCTCCGTGACGCTCCGACCGCGCCGTTATTGTTCGCAATGGTTCTCGCCCAAGGAACACTCGGCTACAGCCTGACCTCGGTGATGGGCGCGATCCCCGCCGAGATCTTCGAGGGCCGGCACTTTGGCAGTATCTTCGGCACCGTTATGGTGGCGGCGATCCTGGGCGGGGCGGCCGGTCCATGGGTTACTGGCGTGCTGTATGATGCGGCGGGCAGCTATTCGATCGCGTTCTGGATCGCGGCCGGATGCAGTGCCATCTCAATTCTGGCGATCTGGCTTGCGGCACCCCGAAAAGTGCGGGCCGTTGCCGGACGCACCGGCCAGTAATATTGATGGGACATGTGAGTTTATCCGAATTGCGCCTCCGTGCCCCACTCCGTAGCTACAGGTGCGCCCTTGCCGGCAAGAGCAGCGGGTCGCCAGGATCTTGCCGGTCGAGCCGGCAAAAAGAACGCGCCGGCCGTCGGCCATCGGCCTAAAATGACCGCGTGATGCGGGAGACCGACATGCGGTTAACCAACATGGACAGCGCGCGGGGCCGCGGCGCCTTGCGGGCGGGCCGTTCAGGCCTCGTGTTGTTTTTGTGGTTGTTGATTTCGGTAGTTCCTGCCAGGGCCGCGGAAGCGCCGGCCGCGCCGCCGCCGGCGATGGACAATATGATGAGCTCCCAGGGCTGGCTCCAAGAAATCGTCCTCAAGCTCGAGGACGAAGCCATCGACGACATCCATATGCTGCCGGAAACACCCGGCGCGCTCGCGCGCGAATGGCGCTCTTTCGACCGCCAGGGCTCCGCCCTTGGCGCCCTCGTCAATCTCGGCTGGGTTGCGCTCGCCGCTTGCCTTGCATTGTTGGCCCAGAGTCTCGCCCGTCGCGCCCTCAGCATCCGCCCTCGTCGCCTCCTGCGGCTGCGGCCTGAGGAACCAAGCCTGGGGCTGCTGTTGCAGCTTCTGCTGTGCGACCTCGCCGGGCTGGGTGTTTTCAGCGGCGTGTTAATCTACAGTCGGCATTGGCTGATGAGCGCCGGGGTCGCTGTTAGCCTGATCATATTCTCGGCCAATGTGCTGATACGCTGGCGCGTCTGGGCGATGACCATCGGCATTGTGTTGCGCCCCGACGAACCCGCCGCCCGCCTGATTGATTTGCCAGACGGCGAGGCGCGCCGCCTGGCGTGGTTTCTTTCGGCGACGATCCTGGTGGTCATCACATTGGTGGGCTTTGTCCGCTATTACGCGCTGATGGACGTGGACAGCGGCGCCTCGCATGTCCTCGGGCTTTTGGTCGCTATCATCGTTTGCGGCCTCTACGTGCTGATCGTTTCCCGCGCGCGGATCGCGGCCGAGGCGTTGATCCGCGGGCGCACGAGCGGCAGCATCGTCGCCGCACTGCGCGCCGCGATCGCGCGCGCCTGGCTGACCATCAGCCTGACAGCAATCGTCGGTCTGTTCCTGTTCTTCGTGTTCGGGTTGTCTCTCGGATTGCTGTCCTACTACTACGGCGCGACCTCGACCGTTGCAGTGCTGTTTGTCCTGCTCGTCCTCGAGCGGCTGATCGATAAGGGATGGCACGAGGCAGACCAGGCTGTCGATTACCGTTGGGCGGGAACCGATAGGCTGGTGGCGTACAGCATGCATCGCATTCTGCAAGTGCTCGTCCCCTTGATGGCGGTGCTGGCGCTGGTTTGGATCTGGCTCGACGCGATCGAACTGCCGGAGGCGCAGGAAACCCGGGCGCTGCACTCGACAATAGCGGCACTCGCCACCTTGCTGATCGCCTATGTGGCCTGGGTGCTGTGCCAGCTGGCGATCGACCGCAATCTGCAGGACGTCGGCGCCGGACCAAAGCTGCCGGGCACCGACGACGACAGCGAATCGGCACCGGGCGCCCGGCTGCAGACCATGCTGCCACTGCTGCGCGCGGCCTTTGGGATCCTGGTCGCGGTGATCGCGGCCCTGATCGTGCTGT
>JAFAHP010000379.1 GCA_019237175.1 Alphaproteobacteria bacterium | reverse complement strand
GCGGAACCCGCCGCCGCTGCGGCCGTTATCTGCGGCAGAGAGAGGGGGGTCCGCATGATGAAGACGGTCTGCGTCCTTATGCTCGGCGCGATGCTCACGGCCGCGGCGGCGTTTGCCGACGAGGGAGCGCCGAAGGACAAAGATGCGGCGGGAAGCAAGCCGCGGACCGCAAAAATCGAGCATGCCAAGCCCGAGGAAGCAACCAGCGACGGTTTCGTGACGGTCGCCGGGTCGCGCATCGACTACCGGGCGGTCGCCGGCGCCTTGATCGTTCATCCTAGAGGATGGGACGACACCCCAAAGATCACCGGAGAGGAGCCCGAAACCGAGGATCGGCAGGACAAGAACCGGACGGAGAACGCCTCGGCCGGCCAGAACCCGACCGCGGAAGCGGCGATGTTCTATGTCGCCTATATTAAAAAGAGTGCGGCACCGGAGGGACGGCCGCTGACGTTTCTGTTCAACGGCGGCCCCGGATCGTCGACGATATGGCTGCATATGGGTGCCTTTGGCCCAAAACGGGTGGTCACCGCCGACGACACCCACTCGCCGGCGGCACCCTATGCCATGGTCGACAACAATCAGAGCCTGCTCGACGCCAGCGACCTTGTGTTTATCGACGCGCCCGGCACCGGGTTCAGTCGTATCGCCGGCAAGGACAAGCAAAAGGCCTTTTATGGGGTCGACGCCGACGCCTATGCTTTTGCCGAGTTCATCACTCGGTTCCTGTCCAAATATGGCCGCTGGAATTCACCAAAATATTTGTTTGGCGAAAGCTATGGTACGACCCGCGCCGCGGTGCTCATTAAGCAGTTGGAAACGAACCGATACGTCGACTTCAACGGCGTCATATTATTGTCGCAGATTTTGAATTTTGACCTCAGCCCGGGCAGCCCACAATTCAATCCGGGAGTTAATCTTCCTTATCAACTGGCGCTGCCCACCTATGCCGCGACCGCCTGGTACCACCACAAACTCGCGAGCAACTTGAAGGATCTGGATCAGCTCTTGGACAAAGTCGAGCATTTCGCAATGACCGACTATGCGCTGGCACTCGAACAAGGTGGAGCCCTCGATCCGGGGCGGCGCGGTACGATTGCCGCCAGATTGCACGATTTTACCGGCCTGCCGGTCGAATACATCAAAAAGGCCGAGCTGCGCATCAATAGCGGCGAGTTCGAAAAGACCCTCCAAGACGACAGCGAAATTACGACCGGCCAGCTCGATACGCGGTTTTCCGGTCCGACAATGGACCCGTTGAGCAAAGGAGCAGATTACGATCCACAAACCGCCGCGATCGGGTCGGCTTACGTCTCTGCTTTCAACGACTATGCCCGCAAGACGCTGAAATACAGCGACAACAAAACCTACCGGCCGATGAGTTCGTTATGGGGGATATGGGATAGCCAGCATCAGCCGCCCGGCGCATTCCGAGCCTTACGGCAGTCGCCCAATGTGCTGCCGGACCTGGCTTGGGCGATGAAATACAACCCCGGCCTAAGGGTGCTGGTGAACGCCGGCTATTTCGACCTGGCGACCCCATTTTACGAGGCCATTTACGAGATGCGGCAATTGCCGGTGCCGGACAAGCTGCGGGCCAATATCGAGTTCAAGTTTTATCAGTCGGGTCACATGGTTTATGCTCATGAGCCCGCGTTGAAAGAACTGCACGACAATGTCGCCGCCTTTATCCGTAAGACCGGAGGCGGCCCATCACCGAGCGCGTCAAACACAGCGCCTGAAGCGAGCGAGACCTCCTCGCTCGCACCCCTCCCGACGACGCAGGCAAAAGGTGCGCCCTCCGGTGGGACCCAGGGTTTGTCTCATTAAAGTGCGTAGGGACTGTAGCGCCCACAGCATTTCCGCGATCGGCATGATGATATTGCCGATCGGTCACAAGGTTGGGGTGGCAAATCCAGGCGAGGCGCAATCGGGGCTTGACCCGCGGGTCGGACCCGGCCATCCGCGTCTTTGACCTCGCGCAAAATAAGACGTGGGTGCCCGGATCAAGTCCGGGCACGGGGATCAATATTAGCACAGGCTGGTATCAGACGGTATTGCCGTACCCACCCGGCTGGCCGGTGCCGAGGTCCTCGCGCCCACCATAGATCGAGCACCGTTGTGCCGCTCAATGCGCCAAGATCTGACTGAGGAACGCCTTGGTCCGCTCGTTTTTGGGCGCGGCGAAGAAGTCCTTGGGTGCAGCGCGCTCGACGATCTCGCCCTTATCCATGAACACCATCATGTCGGCGACGGTGCGGGCAAATCCCATCTCGTGGGTGACGCACACCATCGTCATGCCCTCGTTGGCGAGCTCGATCATGACGTCGAGCACTTCCTTGATCATCTCGGGATCGAGCGCCGAGGTCGGCTCGTCGAACAGCATGATCTCGGGTTTCATGCACAACGAGCGGGCAATCGCGACCCGCTGCTGCTGACCGCCGGAAAGTTGCCCGGGATATTTGTCCGCCTGGTCGGGGATCCGCACCCGCCCCAGATAGTATCGGGCAGCCTCTTCTGCCTCTTTTTTAGGCAGCTTGCGCACCCAAATTGGGGCGAGCGTTAGGTTCTGGAGCACCGTCAGGTGCGGAAACAAGTTGAACTGCTGAAACACCATCCCGACCTCGCGGCGGATCGCCTCGATGTTCTTCAGATCCGAGGTCAACTCGATGCCGGCGACAATGATGCGGCCGCGCTGATGTTCTTCCAGCCGGTTGATGCAGCGGATCATCGTCGATTTGCCGGAGCCGGACGGACCGCAAACCACGACCTTCTCGCCTTTGCCAACCTGCAGGTCGATGTTTTTCAGCACCTGGAACTCGCCGTACCATTTGTTGACGGATTGCAGTTCGATCATCGGCACCGTTCTGGCGTCGCTCATCGCCGCCTTCCCCG
The DNA here is from genome assembly GCA_019237175.1 of Alphaproteobacteria bacterium. Classification (GTDB taxonomy): domain Bacteria; phylum Pseudomonadota; class Alphaproteobacteria; order ATCC43930; family CGMCC-115725; genus AP-15. The sequence continues at coordinate 5,462 of JAFAHP010000379.1, read as the reverse complement.
GTTGAACTCGCGCTCGAGCAGCTGGCTGTAGCGCGACATGAAAAAGCAGAAACTCCAATAAATCACCCCGACAAAGACATAGGCCTCGACATAAAAGCCCTGCCAATTGGCGTCGGAAAGTGCCGTCTCGGCCGTGGTCAGAAGGTCGAACAGGCTGATAATGATAACGAGGGCGGTATCCTTGAAAATACCGATAAAGGTGTTGACCAGCGCCGGGATCACCATCGCCAGCGCCTGCGGCAGGACGATCAGTCGCGTGCGCTGCACATAAGTCAGACCGAGCGCATCGGCCGCTTCGATCTGTCCGCGTGGTATCGCCTGCAGCCCGCCGCGCACCACCTCGGCGAGAGAGGCGCCGGCAAACAGGATGAAGGCGACTTGCGCGCGCACCAGCTTGTCGATCGTGATCCCGGTCGGCAGGAAAAGCGGCAGCATCAGCGAGGCCATAAACAGCATCGTGATCACCGGCACGCCGCGCACCAATTCGATATAGCCGACGCAAATCGCGCGCACCGCCGGCAGCCGCGAGCGGCGGCCGAGAGCCAGCAACACTCCGAACGGGAAGCCGACCAACATCCCGACGACGGCGAGGACCAAGGTCAGCGGCAATCCGCTCCACAGCGCGGTTTCGACCGTGCTCAGCCCGAACGCGCCGCCGCGCATCAGCGCGAACACCGCAAATAGCCCGATGACCCACACCAAAGCCAGGCGCCGTCCCCACATGCGCCGGTCGCATGCGGCAACGATCATCGCCAGGAAAATCACCACCGCCGCGATCGGCCGCCAGGTCTCGCCGGCCGGAAAGAACCCGAACAGAATGAAGCGGAACTTCTCGCCGATGAACGCCCAGCACGCTCCGGCGCCGTGACAGGCTTGCCCGTTGGGGGCCGACCAGATCGCATCGATCAATGCCCAGCGGATGACGGGCGGGAGTGCTGCGGCGATCAGCGCGGCGCAGAGCAGAGTAAGGATCGTGCTGGTAACGCCGTTGAACAAATTGGCGCGCAACCAGGCGAGTGCGCCGGTCCATCGTGGTCGCGGTGCCTGCGCCGCGATCGGAATGCCCTGTGTCAGGTCGGTCACGGCTAGCGCTCCACCAGCGCGACGGCGCGATTATAGACATTCATCGCCAGCGAGATCGCCAGGCTGAGGCTCAAATAGACCGCCATGATGACGGTGATGCCCTCGATCGCCTGACCGGTCTGATTCATCGTCGTGTTGGCGACCGAAACCAGATCGGGAAAGCCGATGATGACGGCAAGCGAACTGGCTTTCGTGAGGCCGAGATATTGGCTGGTCAGCGGCGGGACGATGACCCGCAATGCCTGCGGCAGCACGACGAGCCGCATTCGCTGGCTCGATCTGAGGCCAAGCGCCATCGCCGCCTCGCTCTGACCCCAGTTCACCGCCAGGATCCCGGCGCGGACGATCTCGCAGATGAAGGTGCCGGTATAGACCACCAAGCCGATCAGGAGCGCGGCGAATTCGGGCGACACCGCGTCGCCGCCGCTGAAGTTGAAGCCCTTGAGCACCGGCACGTCGAGCCGCGCTGGCGCGCCAAAGCCCAGGAACACGGCGGCGGGCAATCCGATGATCAGAGCGAGCGCGACCCAGCCGGTCGGGAATTGCCGGCCGGTCGCAGCCTGGCACCGCTTGGCCCAGCGATGGAGACCAATCGCCGCGACGACGCCGATGCCGAGCGCGGCCACGACCCACTTGTAAGCGGGGTTAGAGAGCGGCACCGGATAAATGATGCCGCGATTGCTGACGAACACATCCGGCAGGATTTGCCACGCTTGGCGCGGTCCCGGCGCCATCTTGTCGAGCAGGCCCCACCAGAAAAAGAGCTGCAGCGCCAGCGGGATGTTGCGAAAGATCTCGACATAGACGCGCGCGAGCTTGGCTACGAGCCAATTGCTCGACAGTCGCGCCAGCCCCATCAGCGTCCCGAGGATCGTGGCAAGCACGATGCCGAGGGCGGCAACATGCAATGTGTTGGTGAGCCCGACCAGCAGCGCCCGGGCATAGGTATCGGCCGGCGAATATTCGATCAGCGACTCGCCGATGCCAAACGCGGCCTCGCGGTGCAGGAAACCGAAACCGGTCGCGATGTTCTGTCGGCCGATATTGGCGATTGCGTTGTGAACGATGAGCGCGATAAAGCCCGCCACCGCGGCGACGAACACGACCTGGTAGGCGATGCCGCGGATTTTTGCGTCGCGCCACAGCGCCGGCCGAGCGCGGGCACTCGTGAGCGTGGCCTCATCGGTCGTCATCGTACCCTGCTCGCCGCCGCCGATCTCGAAGTGCTCTAGCGGAGCGGTATCGCGTATAATAGCCCGCCCTTGGTCCAGAGATTATTGAGCCCGCGCGCGAGATTGAGCGGTGATCCTTCGCCGAGCGATCGCTCGAAGATCTCACCGTAATTCCCTACAGCCTTGATTTCGTTGTATGCCCAGCGCTCGTCCAAGCCCAGAGCCTTGCCCAAGCCGGGGGTGACCCCGAGCATCCGCTTGATGCCCGGATCCTCGCTTTTCAGCTTGTCGTCGACATTGGCCTGGGTGATGCCGCTCTCCTCCGCCTGGATCAGCGCATAGACGCCCCAGGTGACGATGTCGTTCCACTGTTCGTCACCATGGCGGACGACGGGTGCGAGCGGCTCCTTCGAGATCCGCTCGGGCAGGACGACGTAATCGTCGGGATGGGTTGCGCGGCCGATACGCTGAGCCGCCAGCCCGGTTGCGTCACCAGTCATGACATCGCAGCGGCCAGCGAAAAACGCCGCATAGATTTCATCGACTTTTTCGATGACGACTGGTTTGTAATCCATTTTGTTGGCGCGGAAGTAATCAGCCAAGTTAAGCTCGGATGTGGTGCCGGGCGCGACACAGATCGTGGCGCCGTTCAGTTCCTTGGCGCTTTTGACACCCAGCTTTTTCGGAACCATGAAGCCCTGTCCATCGTAAAATACCACCGGCGCAAAGTTGAACCCGAGTTCGGTGTCACGCGTGAGGGTCCAGGTGGTGTTGTTGGACAGGATGTCGACCTCGCCCGATTGAAGCGCGGTAAATCGCTGCACGGCCGTCAGAGGCACATACTTGACTTTGCCCGGATCGCCGAATATCGCCGCCGACACCGCCTTGCAAATGTCGACATCGAACCCGCTATAGACGCCCTTGTCGTTGGGCTGGGCAAAGCCGGGGATGCCGGTCGGCACGCCGCAGCTGAAGCCGCCGGCCTGTTTGACCTTGTCGAGCGTCGCCCCAGCCAACGCTGAATTCGCCGCGGCGATTGCTCCGACCATGGCCAGAGCCGTTACCAACCCGGCGCACCGCCGGACGATGATTTTGTGCACTGTTGCCCCCTGCTGCCGCCGTTTCCCGCTGCATCGCATTGCGCGATTTGCCCCACGCTAGCACACATCTCCCGCGCTGCCACCAGTGCATAGGAGTAAAGCAAGGCTCGGGCGGTTTTGGGCGCCGCTTTGCATATCGGCGATGATCATGAGCGCCCTTCCGCTGCCGGATCGTCTGACCGCCGGTTGTGCCCTTTCGCCGCTATTTTCGCCGGCTGCGGGGTTGATCGAGCCGTTACCAGACTTTCCGCAGCTCGAAAGCCGCTGCCCAGAAATGGTTTCGTCGCGAACCGGTAGACCGAAAGGCTGTTGTCCCGCGGCGCGAAAAGCCCACCCCGCAGCCGCACGGCCGCTGGGTTGCCGTGGATCCGCCGGCGCCGCTCGCGCCACGTTAAGCTCGGCTAGAGCGCGTAACCACCGTGTCGGGCACCACCTGCCTGGTCGATCGGGACGATCATCTTGCCGATTGGCCACAACGATAGGCCAGCAAGCTTCAGGTGCGCCCAGGCGAAGGGCAACCCGATAATGGTGATAGCGAGGCCGATTGCGAAGACGAGGTGACCCAGCGCCAGCCACCAGCCGGCAAGGACGAGCCAGATGATGTTGCCGACGGCACCCAGCGGACCGGTGCCGAGATCATCGCGCCCGGTATAAGCCGCGCGCGAGACCGCGGTCTGGCCAAAAGGCAAGAGCGTGTAGACCGCGATGTTGAAGGCGGCGCGCGCCCACGGCAGACCGATAATCGTGATCGCCATAATCAGCGCCGCGACGATCCAGCCGATCGCCATCCATACACCGCCAGAGACGATCCAAAGCAGGTTGAGAAGCAAGCTCAGTAGAGACATTCTACCTCCCGAGAAACCTCTTAACGTCAATCACTTGTGCCCCTCACCCACCTCCCCGGACTTGATCCGGGGATCCGTGGGTCCCTCCCTCTCCCCGCTTGCGGGGAGAGGGTTGGGGTGAGGGGCCTCAGCGGCCGAGATTGCGGAACTGACGGTGCAGATCGAAATCGCCCGATGTGATCTGGCGTTCCATCTGGACGAGACGCAGGTCGAGATCGCGAAATTTGCGCTTTAGAGATTGCAGCGTATCGGCCGGCGCGATGCCGACACCGCGCCAGAACGCCTCCTCACCGGGGTCGGCATAGAGCCGTGGCGGCTTTGGCCTGAGTACGATCGCCAAGATCACGTAGGTCACGATCGTCGGCGGGAAGAAAAAGAAGAGGCAGAGCACGGCGACGAGCCGCACGATCATCGGCTCCACGCCGATATAATCGGCGATCCCGGCGCACACGCCGGCGATGATGCCGCGATCGGTGTCGCGCCACAAGCGATGACGCGCGCCGCTGTTGTCGGTCCAAATCATCTTACTCTCCCGTCCGCATGCGCCAGCCCGGTGCTTCGTTGTCGAGTATTTTTTCCAGCGCCTCGAGGCGCTCCTCCATCCGCCTGGCACTCTGCCACAGCTCGCCCAGCGCCTTTTCGTCATCGCCCGACAGGCGGCGCGACGTCCGCCACTGCGTCAGGTAATGGCAGATGATCCACACCGGGGCGACAACGACGAGAAAGAGGATACCGAGGACAAAAAATCCTCCATGGAAGAACATGGCGCCCTGCCCGCGCTAGCGTGCGGCCTCGGGGTGGATGCGGTTGCCAAGCCGCTCCTTTAGCGCTCTAAGCTCTTCGTCGACGCCATTTTCCGCCTCGAGCCCGGCAAGCTCGTCGGCGAGGGTCCGTTCGCGGCCGAGGTCAAAGGCTTCGACTTTGCCCTCGATCTCGTCGAGCGCCCGCTCGACCTGCTCGAAGCGAGCGAAGGCGTCGGTGATGTGCTCGTCATAAAGTCGCGTGCGCAATTTGATGCGATTGGCCGCCGTCTTCTGCCGGGCGACGATGGACTTTTCGCGAGCCTTCGCGTCGTCGAGTTTGGCCTGCAATTTGCCGATGTCTTCGTTCTGCCGGGCGAGCGCATCCTCGATCTGCTGATGCTGATGCTTCAGGGTCGTCAACGCTCCGGCGACACGCGCCTTGGCCACGAGCGCGCCTTTGGCAAGGTCCTCGCGCCCCTTGGTGATGGCGAGTTCGGCGCGACGCTGCCATTCCTCCTG